>DEYX01000365.1 GCA_002365025.1 Hungatella sp. UBA3147
CATTGGTAGCCTGTGTTGTAGAGTGGGCGACGAATACTACATCTTCCGGGCTGATTTGATTTTCGCGCAGACACTTTTGGAAGGACTTTACCACTCCTGCCGCAACGCCTCTGGGATCATCATGGGTTGTCTTCACTGAAGACTTTCCAATAATTTCATGGGTGGCATTATCAATGGCAACCGCCTTTGTATGAGTGCCTCCCACATCGATGCCCATTCTTACTGATCTTCCCATTATGACCATTCCTTTCTAAAGAGGGAACTGGCAGTATTCCCTGCCAGTTCCGTATTTATTTCATATGATATTACATTAAACCACCGTAAAGGACAAAGGCAAGAATACAGCAGATAAAACCGACGATCCATCCTGTAGGTATGGACATCTTCATATAATCTTTTGTCGAAACCTTTGTATAGCCAAAGCCCCAGGCTACCCAGGACTGGGTGATATCCAGATGCTGCGGTGCAATGGTTGTGATAGCAAACAGAGGATATAAGAATGCAACAGGTGCATCCGGAAGTGCGGCAATGACAACCGCCAGAATTGCAGTTCCGCATCCAACAAGGTTCAAAGGACCTCTAAAGAAGCCAAGAGGAGTCAGGATTGCAAAAATAAGAGCAAGGATCAAAGCGCTCCTCGGAACAAAGCCTCCCAGAATCGCAGTAAAATACGGTGCGGCATATGCAGCAGCGTTGTTGAACATGGACAGGGTAAGCAAAAAGCCAATCATAGGAGCAACATCGATGGAACCATCGGTAAACAGCTTAGCAAAAAGCCGGCAGATATCGGAATATGTTCCTTTCAGCTTTCCAGTGGTTATAAGTGCATAAATACCGGCAAGGCAGAATCCAAGGATAATCGGAACCTGAAAGATTACAACACCCAGAACCGGAAGAATGACAGAAATCCAGGAAATAGCCGGAGCATTATCACTTACTGTAAAAGATTTTGCCGCCCAGGCATGAGCCGCCTTCTTGTTCATGAAAAGGTTGGCTACGATCAGCACCACCACCAGCGCAACTACCATACAGATAACGCCCATCTGGAAATAATCATTGTAAGTATAGTTTTCCGCAGCAGGGTTAAAGCCTGCATAAATCGTCTGATACTGTTTGAAGTTTACAATATTGCCAAAGATGCCGGCCATAATGGAACCCATAAAGCTGAACATGGCAACAGGTGCCGGCACGCCCAGGGACAGCATGATCGGAAGCACGATAACTGCAATGGAGATTACAGGACCAATCCCTGTCATGGACATAAAGATAATTGCCGTAACGATACACAACAATCCCATGGTGATCCTCGGTTTATCACCACCCAGCTCAACAACCTTACGGATAAGTGTTGATGCAATTCCCGTTTCTACCAGAACTCTTCCGAAGAATGCTCCGAAGAATACGTTGACCAGGATAGATTTTGCATATCCGGCCGGACCATCCGCATAAACGTAGGTCAGTACATCAATAAACGACTTGCCTTCCATTGCGGAATTGGGTGAAATAGAATTCCCCACCAACGCAAGCGCTGTCCAGAAAGTTGCCATGACTGCAAATCCCACCATGAGGTTTAGCCCTTTTACACAATACCACACCATGCCCAGGAAAGACAGAATCATGATAATGCCGATGAAAACATTGACGTTCATATGAACCCTCCTTTAAAAAATAAAGTTTATAGAAACCTGCGGAAAGCCATGTAAGCATTCCGCCACCCCTTAAGCGGCAGCAAACCGCCGTTTATACTAATATATTAGTACTAAAATATCAGATTGTATACGGGGATATTCCCAGTTTTTATGTCATTTTTTTAGTTATTATTAACAAAATATTATGATTTAAATCTGATTTGTTTTACATTTTCACAACGTCGAAACTGTAATAATAATGTCTGATTTCTAACTAATATATTAGTCCTCTTCTCTCGTAAACTGTATTTTTCTTATTGCACCAATCATTTGAAAATTACTTTTTTCCCTTACTATTTTTCTAATTTAGCTTAGTTTCAAATGGTTTTGTTTCATATTATTTATCCTTAACTTAACATTAGAATTTATACCTTTTAATCGTTGAAACCTAAAAGTCATTTCCGTATAATGCAAGAAATTGTTTATCTGACCAAAAGTAGGAATGCTTATGAAATCAAGCCTTGTACCGGACGATATTCAGGCCCGGTATAAGGAAATCTCTGAACAGATTAAGTCCGGAACCTTTATCCAGTAATAAAAACCCCCATTGCAGGGCCTACAAGCAGGCGCTGCAATGGGGGTTTCCTATGACTTATTTAAACTTCCATCCTATCAATCTTTGATGCTCTTTCTTCTACTTCTCTCTTCTGCACATCTCCTGGAGCCAGTTCATAGCGGCTGAATTCATATTCATAGGTTCCGATGCCTCCGGTCATGGAGCGCAGATCCGTATTATAGCCAAAAAGTTCAGACATAGGCACATCTGCCTCAATGACCTGCTTTCCGCTATGGTTAGAATTCATTCCCAGAACGCGCCCTCTCCTGCGGTTTAAATCTCCCATAACATCTCCGGTAAATTTATCCGGAACCGTAACCTTAAGGAATGCGATCGGTTCAAGCAGAACCGGATTTGCATCCATAAAGCCTTTTTTAAAAGCCATAGTTGCAGCCATCTTAAAGGCCAGCTCAGAAGAGTCAACCGGATGGTAAGAACCATCGGTCAGCGTAGCCTTTAATCCCACTACCGGATAAGCGGCAAGCGGTCCTTTTAAGACGCACTCGGCGATTCCCTTTTCAACTGCCGGGAAATAGTTTCTTGGTACAGCTCCGCCAAATACGCTTTCAGCAAATACATAAGGGGTTTCTAAATCCCCGGAAGGTTCAAAGGACATCTTTACGTCACCGTACTGTCCATGTCCGCCGGACTGTTTCTTATACTTACCCTGGACCTCCACTTTCTTACGAAGGGTTTCCCGGAAGGCAAATTTCGGTTTACTCAGTTCAATGTCAACCTTATAGCGGTTTAATAGTTTGCTTACAACCACCTCCAGCTGCTGGTCACCGATGGCATAAAGAAGAGACTGGCGGTTTTCCGTATCATTGACTGCCTTTAAGGTCCAATCCTCTTCCGTCAGCTTTGCCAGAGCGCTTGAAACCTTATCTTCGTCGCCCTTTGTCCTGGTCTTATAACGCATATACGTATATGGAGTGGATATCTCCGGTTTATGATAGACGATCGGTGCAGAGCGGAGAGCTATGGTATCACCGGTCTGTGTCACGTTAAGCTTTGACACGGCTCCGATATCTCCTGCTTTTAATTCTGTAACTTCAATGGACTCTTTCCCTCTTAACACGTATAGCTTCCCGACCTTTTCCTCTGTATCCTTATTCACATTATAAATGGCGGAATCAGGCTTTAAGGTGCCGGTACAAATCTTTAACAGGGAATACTTTCCAATAAACGGATCCACAATCGTCTTAAACACACGGGCTGACAGGGACACATGATCGTTATACTTCGCTGTAAAGCGCTCACCCGTGGAAATATCCACGCCAATGCACTCAAAATAGTCGGGGGACGGAAAATACTTATCTATTGCCTGAAGCACCATCTTGGCGCCCTGGGCGTTAATTCCGGAACCAAGCATGACCGGAACGATATTTCCTTTTATCACATGTTCCCGAAGGGCTGAAGAAATCTCATCAAGGGTAAACTCATCACCGGAGAAATAGCGTTCCATATATTCCTCGCTGGTTTCTGCCACGGCTTCCATAAGAGCTTCACGGGCAATTCCCAGGTTCTTCTGGCTATATTCAGGAATCTCACATTCTTCATAATCACTATTGACAGTAAAACGCCGGCCTGCCATTTTAACAATATTAACAAAACCTACGAACTTTTCGTTTTCACGAATCGGGAGGTGGAACGGCGCAATCTTTCTTCCGAACTCTTTATCAAGCTTTAATAACAATTCACGGAAACTTGCATGGTCGTCATCCATATTTGTAACAAAGAAAAGTCTGGGAAGCTTGTACTTTTCGCAGAGTTCCCACGCCTTTAATGTTCCAACTTCAATACCTGCCTTACAATTCACAACTATTACTGCTGCATCCGCAACGCTGATGGCCTCTTCCACTTCGCCAACAAAATCAAAATATCCGGGAGTATCAAGCAGGTTGATCTTGATGGGGCCATCCTCTCCTTTATACTCCAAAGGAATCAGGGTAGTTGAGATTGAGAACTGTCTCTTAATCTCTTCTTTGTCATAATCGCTGATGGTATTGCCATCGGTAACTTTTCCCATTCTGCTGATGGCTCCGGTAATCAACGCCATAGCCTCTGCCAGGGTGGTTTTACCGGCGCCCCCGTGCCCAAGTAAGGCGACGTTACGGATCTGTTTGGTTCCATACACGTTCATAAACATTCCTCCTGTTCGGTATTTAAGTCTATAACGATATTTTACTAAAAATGTCTTATAATTGCAAGCAAAAGGTGCAATTTGCACAAATATTTTTTATACATATCCCAATTCAATAAAAGAAGCGGATACTGTTATAAAAAACGACAAAATATTTATACAATCTTAACAACATCTTAGTTGAAATATACAAAAATCGTGATAAAATATACAATGAAATAATAGCAGATTTTTCAAACTGAAGAAAGTAGGAGGTTAATGGTGTCATGGGTAATTTAAGCTTATTTCTAATCATTTCCATTCTTGTTTCTATTTTTGCGTTTGCTTTTGCAGTGTGGTTGTACCGCTGGGTATCTGCACAGCCATCTTCAAATCAACGGGTGAAAGAGGTTGGGAGCTACATCAGACAGGGGGCAAATACATTTTTAAAAAAAGAATACATTGTTTTATCAAAGTTTTGTGCGGGAGCAGCGCTTCTGATTTTTCTGTTCCTTCCGGCTCCGATCTGGAGCGGGGGCACAGTTTTACATAACCTTACCATTGTTCTGGCTTACCTATGCGGAACTGTTTTTTCTGCCGTCGCTGGCAAAATAGGAATCCAGGTGGCTACCATAGCCAACATTAAGACGGCTGAAGCAGCTCAGAGAGGCGGCTTAAAGCCTTCTTTTCTGTCTGCCTTCCGTGGCGGTGCCGTTATGGGAATGGCAGTTGTGGGAAGCTCACTTTTAGGAGTGACTCTTGTTATGATGATCAGCGGAGATTCCGTTGCACTGTTGGGCTTTAGCTTTGGTGCCAGCTCCCTTGCTTTATTTGCCAAGGCAGGCGGCGGTATTTTTACAAAGACTGCTGATATCAGTGCAGACCTTGTTGGGAAGGTAGAACTTGGGATTCCTGAGGATGATCCCAGAAATCCGGCGGTAATTGCCGATAATGTTGGAGATAATGTAGGAGATGTTGCCGGAATGGGCGCAGATCTGTTTGATTCTAACGTGGCTTCCACAGTATCCGCCCTGGTTATGGCGATCGCTCTTAGCAAAAAGATAGGCGTCGACTATGCAGCCATGGTATTCTGCTACGCTTCTCTGGGACTCTTATCTTCTATCATAGGAGTTATGGCCGCCCGTATGGGAAAGAAGGGCGATCCTACCATGGCTCTTAATATGAGTACTTATATTACCACCGGCATATTTGCCGTACTTACTGCCGGGGCAACAATCGTGTTTCAGTTTGACTGGCGCATCTGGGGAGCAACGGCTATAGGCTTATTTGTTGGTGTCATTATAGGAATTACCAGTGATTACTTTACAAACGATAATAAAAAACCTGTACGCAATGTTGCAAAGGCTTCTGAATCAGGACCTGCATTCACCATTCTTTCCGGTGTTTCCTATGGCTTTTTAAGTGTACTGCCTGCTATGGTGGGAATCGGCATTTCTGCCATGATTTCCTATAACCTTTGCGCTTCCATCTCTCCTGAGGATCCTACTGCAGGAATGTTTGGAATTTCTATGGCCGCAGTTGGAATGCTTTCCATCGTCGGCATGATCATCTCCAATGATGCATATGGTCCAATTGCTGATAATGCCAGAGGACTTGTGGAGATGGGGGATCTGGGAGATGAAGCACTTGAAATCACAGACTCGCTCGACAGCGCCGGAAATACAGTAAAGGCGGTAACAAAAGGATTTGCCATTGCGGCAGCCGGATTGACCATTATCTCCTTACTCGGTGCATTTATGAGTGAGGTAAACGATGCGGCCGGTACTACAGTACTTACCGGATTTGATATTATTAATCCCACAGTATTTTTCGGAATGCTGGTAGGAGCTTCCGTTCCGGCTATTTTCTCTGCTATGCTGATGCTTGGAGTTGACCGCAATGCACAGAGAATGGTATCGGAAATCCACCGTCAGTTCAGGGAAATAAAGGGACTTAAGGAAGGGAAGCCGGGAGTGGTGCCGGAATATGACAAATGCATTGATATCGCTACCAATGGTGCATTAAAGGAACTGATTCCTGCCGGACTCGTCAGCATTCTCGTGACAATTGTGGTCGGGTTTGTAGGCGGTGTTGAATCCGTCGGAGGATACCTCGCAGGCAATATTATCAGCGGTCTCCTGCTCGCCCTGTTTATGAGCAATTCCGGAGGGCTGTGGGATAATGCAAAGAAATACATTGAGGCCGGAGGAAATGGAGGAAAAGGAAGTGAAGCCCATAAGGCTGCTGTAGTAGGGGATACGGTGGGTGATCCCTTCAAAGATACGGCTGGCCCGTCCATCAATACACAGATAACGGTGGTTTCTCTGGTAGCTTCTTTGATGTCTTCCTTGTTTTTGGCATTTTCCCTGTTCTGATTGATAACGGCAGGACTTAATATGATCGTGGCAGACCGCCGCGCACAGACGATGAAGAAACGGTGTCAGGAAACAAATCCTGGCACCGTTTTTTAAGTTTCAGTGAAACCTGTCTCTTTCAATCCGTTTCATAAAGTTCTTCTTTCAGTTTCCCGCGCCCTGGCAGCCTTAAGAGCCGTATCCAGCGCACTCATCTCCGGTATCCCGATCTCAGTGCCCGGCAGTCCAACCCGGACATTCTCTTCCACCATACTCCGGATTATATCATTTTTAACCAAAACACTGCCCCAGAGCCAGAGGTTCAGCTTGTCCTCAGGACTCTTTCCAGCCATCTTTGCTTTCGTATCCCGAATAAGTCCCCACAAGGCATCCCCGCATTCCCGGTGAATACGAACGGCTTCATGATCACCAAGGGCTGCCGCCTGATATGCAAACAAAGATAATCTGGCGATTTCAGACTTTTCCATAAGATTGGCATTAATAAAATCATCTATTTTTTCAAGTGTATCAAGCCCTGTCTCCTTAATAATAAGTGGTGTGAGAACGGGACATTTGATTCGTCCGGACAGATCATCTCCTACTGCCTTTAAGGTTTTTAGACCCATGTCAAACCCGCTTCCCTCGTCGCTAATGATGTGATTCCAGCCGCCGGTCCGATAGATACTTCCTTTTTTATCTCTCCCAAAGCATACCGAACCGGTCCCTGATATGACTACCAAAGCCGGATCCTCTTTCATGTGAAGAAAGACCTCGCAGTCATTTAACACCAGCAGCCTTTCATGAGGAAATCCCATCTCCTCAAAGCTGGACCTGCAATCATGCTCATCCGACAAAGAATCGATCCCGCTGGCTGCAACACAGATGCCCAGGCAGAAGCCCGGTTTCAGATTAAGTTCTTGAAGGGCCGGAAGTACCAGATCCCGGTATCGAAGCCGGCTTTTCTCCGCCCCATCCGTATTGAGGCTGCAGCCCGGTGCTGTAGATTCTCCAAGCACCTCTCCATCCGAACCGCAGATTTTAAGCCTTCCATTGGTTCCGCCAATATCCAATCCTGCATAATATCCTTTCATGATGCCTCCTCCATATTGGTTTCATTTCCACGGCAGAAAGCCTGCTGTGGTAAACATCTCCTTCCCTCCAAGAAGATATTTTTTTAATGATATTTGCAGCGAGGTGCTGCATGGATATTTCTCCAGCTTTTCCATAGAACAATCAAACCCCATAACCCGTTCCAGAATCTGGGGCTGTTCCATCTTTAAGGGCATTTTGTAAAAACGCTCCATAAAACTTATGATCCGGCTTTTCTCCGGCAGAATAGCCTCCAGATGAGGATCCAGCAGCCAGCTGTCACAGACCAGAAGGCTTCCTGAATAATATTCTTTTGCCGTTTCCAAAGCAGAATCTATTTTATCGGGAGAAAGGTCTGCCCCTTCCGGAATGTGAACTGCTACCGCCTTTTCTCCCGGAGCCAGTTTAAGCTCCCAGTCAGACAAATTAAGCGTTACCGCTTTCTCCATCTTAAGAAATCCCTGCTTATGATCTGGCGAAAAACCAGTCACTGTTTCTTTCTGAACATTTACATATGTTTCGGATTCCCTGTTAAAATTTCTGCCATTGGTCCCCGAAAAATAACCATCCTGATCTACTTTAAG
>DEYX01000056.1 GCA_002365025.1 Hungatella sp. UBA3147
ATGGCAGATCAGGGAGATAAGGTGATCGTAGCCAGCAAGGCATTTGGTGTAGATAATATGAAAGAAGAGCGCATGGTTGCAGAGATTGCGGAAGGCCAGGGAATTCCCTGTACCGTGGCTTCTGATATTACAAAGCTCTATGGACTGACAACCCGCACCCGCACTGCCTGCCTCAATGCATCGATCCTGCCGAAAATGCTGGACACTGCCAACTCCACAGAGCGAAGTGTACGTGCCGCAAAGGTAACGGTTCCCCTTATGATCATGCGCGGAGACGGCGGAGTCATGGAAATCAATGAAATGAAAAAGCGTCCTATCCTTACCATGCTCTCAGGACCTGCGGCCAGCGTGATCGGGGCACTTATGTATCTGCGGGCTTCCAACGGTATTTATTTTGAGGTTGGCGGAACCTCTACCAACATCGGGGTGATCAAAAACGGCCGTCCGGCAGTGGATTATTCCATTATCGGAGGACACAGAACCTATGTAAACAGCTTGGATGTCCGGGTGCTGGGTGTTGCCGGCGGAAGTATGATCCGTGCAAAAAAGGGTGCCATCGTTGATGTGGGTCCACGTTCCGCCCATATTGCAAATATGGGATATGCGTGTTTCACAGAGCCGGAGCTGTTTGAAGGGGCAGAATTATACTACATCAAGCCTCGTGAAAATGACCCCAGTGACTATGTGGCAATCCGCTTAAAGAACGGCGAAAGCGTAACCATCACAAATACCTGCGCTGCCAATGTACTTGGAATTCTGGAAGACGGGGATTACGCAATGGGCAATTACGAATCCAGCTGCAAAGCCATGCAGCTTCTGGCTGATGAAGTAGGTTTGTCCATTGAAGATACGGCAAGAGCAGTTCTTCAGAAGGCTTGTGATAAAATCAAACCAGTCATTGAGGACCTGATCGATAAATATAAAATTGAAAGAGAACAGATCGTGTTAGTTGGCGCCGGAGGCGGTGCCGGAACACTGTTGACCTTTACGGCCAATGAAATGAATTTTAAATACCAGATACCGGTAAATGCCGAGGTTATTTCTTCTATCGGTGTGGCACTGGCCATGGTAAGGGAAATGGTAGAGCGGACCATTCCCAATCCCACTGCGGAAGATATAGCAGCCCTTAAGAAAGAAGCGAAAGCTTTGGCGATGAACAGCGGTGCAGTGGAAGACAGCATTGAAGTCTATGTGGAAATTGATGAGCAGGCCCAGAAGGTTACGGCAATTGCCATGGGTTCTACGGAAGTTAAGACCACAGACTTAATGAAGAATTGTGATGAGGAAGAAGCACTTCAAATCGCAGCAGAATCCATTGGCCTGGAACAGTCGAAGATGAAGATGGCTGGAAGCAATGGTTCTATATTTGTAGTAACTGCAGAAAAAGACGGGAAGACTCCCGTGAGAATGATAGATAAAAAAGGTTTTGTGAAAGTGCAAAGATCCAATGGTACGGTACTGGTAACAACGAAATCCAGGCTCCGTGAGGATTTAAAACTGGCTTGGGATAAGGCCAGCAATTTTTCAAGTGAAGTCAGGATCAATCCGGATTGCTATATTGCCGCAGAATCCAGGGTAATCGATTATTCCGGAATTCCGGCCCTGGAACAGGTATCCGGATTGGCCGGGGTTGAGCTTATTGATATAAAGGAAGATACAGAAATCATCCTGGTCCTGGCCCGCAACGAGCTGTAAGAGATGGAGCATATGCAGGAACTGATAGAAAAAATTGCTGCTGCTGAAGATGAAACATGGTATAGCCGGGTGCTGAAGAATCACCCGGCTTCCTGTGAACTGTCAGAAGAGGAAGAAAAGGAAATTCTGTTTTATTCCATGGAAGCGGCAGAAACATACGCATCAGAATTTAAGGAACGCTATGGAACTGTTTCTGGTGTTTCTCTTGCCGGTGCAATGGGAATATCCATAAAACGTACAGCAGAAGAACTGAGAAGACCATTTTTATATATGGGAATATTTGAGCCGGAAGAAGGTACTGTCATGTTAAATGATAGTACCTTAAATGCAATAAAAGATTTTATAAGAGAAAATGATATATCGGAGATAATCCGGGCCGAAGTACTGGAAGAGGTAGTCCTGTTCCATGAAATTTTCCACTGGATCGAAGAAAACACGCCGGGGATTTATACCCGCAGCAAAATGTTAAAAAGACCGGTATGGAATCTGTTTCCCAGGTCCAGAGGCCTCGACGGGGCAGGAGAGGTGGGAGCCATTCATTTTTCCAAAATAATGAGTGGGCTACCCTATTCTCCCTGCCTGTATGAAATGTGTTTATTAATTAAGACGGGTGTTTGTTCTATTGATTTTTTCTCATCTATCCTATAAAATGAAATATGATTATTTTATTGTTGGAAAATGGCGATTATAGAAAAAATATGGTCAATAATAAAAGGAGGTTCAATGTTGGAATTATATAAAGGAACCATAGCTTCCGCCAGTGGCCAGGAGGAGGCTTCCCGTCAGGGAGAAAGCACAGATAACAATGCGTATCAGCTTCTCCGTGAGAAAATCCTGGATCTTCATTTAAGGCCGGGAATTAACTTAAGTATCAGGGATATTTGTGATTTATTAAACATTGGGCGAACTCCGGTCAGAGATGCTCTCATCAGGCTTGAACAGGAAGATCTGGTGACCCTTCTCCCTCAGAGAGGAACAAGGGTGTCCAAGATAGATTTAGATAGAGTGGAACAGGAACGTTTTCTAAGGCTTGCCGTAGAAGAGGAGGTCATGAAGCTGTTTATGGCATGCCATACTCCTACGGATTTAGTAGAATTACAGAACAACCTGATGGAACAGAAAGCCTTTGCCGAGATGGGCGATGGGGATGTAAGGAAGTTTTTGCATATGGATGATGAGTTCCATAAAATATTTTACCGGGTAACAGACCGACTTTTCAGTTTTCAGACCATCAATAACGTTGGAGGCCATTTCAGGAGAATACGGCTGCTTAGCTGCCGGGAAGCGCAAAACATTAAAGAGATCGTTGCCCAGCATGAGGAGATCATACTCGCTCTGCAGACAAGAGATACCAAAGAATTGCTGTACGTGCTGCAAAAGCACCTTTTTAAATTGGACAGGGACAAAAAAGAGTTGATTAAAAAATACCCCAGCCTGTTTAAGAGAAACATCAATGAAGATTACGTGAATATTCCATGGACCGATGATTTCTTTGAAACATTTCAGTCCTTTCTATAGGGGAGAGACAGAAAAACGTTTATGAACTGGAGGCTGGTCATAAAGTGTCTGAATCCTGGAAAAACTAAAGTAAAAATTATTGACAATTAACACTTCCCGTGTTAGAATTTTTTAAACCTATGAGGAAGAGCAAGTACCATTGTACTTACCACACAGAGAGCTGCAGGCGGTGGAATTGCGGCAGGGAAAGGCAGTTGGGAATGGGCTTCTGAGGGCGAACTGAATGGTAAGTAGGTGAGCCGGAGAGTAAACTCCGTTAAGAAAGTCAGCATATGTCAGTATGCGTGAGAGGATGCACCAGATGCATCAAGCCGGGTGGCACCGCAGGAGTTATGACGATTCATACTCTTGTCCCTGCAATAATTTATTGTGAGGGATAAGAGTATTTTTTATTTTATAAATCTACTTATCCCGGAAGGAAGTATGCCCAAAGTCCATGGTCAGGAAAGAGGAGACATACCATTATGCCCATAAACCGTGGGCAGGAAAGAGGAAAGGAGATTTTTATATGAGTGAAAACAAGATTCCCTACAAAATTTATCTGGAAGAAAGCGAGATGCCCAAAGAGTGGTACAACGTACGTGCCGACATGAAGAATAAGCCGGCTTCCCTTTTAAATCCCGGAACCTTACAGCCAATGTCAGAAGAGGAACTTGGAACTGTATTTTGCAGGGAGCTGGTAAAACAAGAGCTGGATAATGATAATCGTTTTATAGAAATTCCTCAAAAAATACTTGATTTTTATAAAATGTACCGTCCGGCCCCATTGGTAAGAGCATACTGCCTGGAAGAGAAGCTAAAGACTCCAGCTAAGATTTATTACAAATTTGAAGGCAATAATACAAGCGGAAGCCATAAGCTGAATTCTGCTATTGCTCAGGCTTATTACGCAAAGGAGCAGGGGTTAAAGGGAGTGACCACTGAGACCGGGGCAGGACAGTGGGGGACGGCTCTTTCCATGGCATGCTCTTACCTGGAGCTGGACTGCAAGGTCTATATGGTAAAGTGTTCCTATGAACAAAAACCCTTCCGCAGAGAAGTAATGCGCACGTATGGAGCAAGCGTGACCCCATCTCCGTCTGAGGATACAGAGGTAGGGAGGAAGATCCTGGCTGAGCATCCCGGAACCACAGGAAGTCTGGGCTGTGCCATTTCTGAGGCGGTGGAAGTGGCAACGCACACAGAGGGGTATCGATATGTGCTGGGAAGCGTCTTGAACCAGGTGCTGCTGCATCAGTCGGTGATCGGAATGGAAGCCAAGATTGCAATGGATAAATATGGAATCAAGCCTGATATCATTATCGGATGTGCAGGCGGCGGCTCCAATCTGGGAGGACTCATATCTCCGTTTATGGGTGAAAAACTCAGGGGCGAAGCAGATTATCAGTTTATTGCGGTAGAACCTGCATCCTGCCCAAGCCTGACACGAGGCGTTTTTGCTTATGATTTTTGTGATACCGGAATGGTTTGTCCGCTGGCAAAAATGTATACTCTGGGAAGTGGGTTTATTCCATCAGCAAACCATGCAGGAGGCCTGCGGTATCATGGGATGAGTTCCACCTTGTCACAGCTTTATCATGACGGATACATGGAAGCGCGTTCTGTAGAGCAGACAGCAGTGTTTGAGGCAGCAGAACAGTTTGCAAGAGTAGAAGGAATCCTTCCGGCGCCGGAAAGCAGTCATGCGATTAAAGCGGCAATCGATGAAGCTTTGAAATGCAAAGAGACAGGAGAAGAAAAGACGATCCTCTTTGGCCTTACAGGTACAGGATATTTTGATATGATGGCATATGAAAAGTTCCATGACGGAGTGATGACAGACTATATTCCAACGGATGATGATTTAAAAGTTGGATTTGACGGCATTCCAAGATTCCCGGGTAATATGGAATAAACCCCGTTTATGAGAGATAAAGGCGGCTGGCGGAAGAAGACAGGTACTGTTTTTCTTTCGCCGGCCGCCTTTTACAGAATTCTTATAAACTCATCTGGTACATCCATACCTGATTTCGTTATAATTTCAGTGACAGTTGTAGAAATCCCTATATTGTGGTATGCTATAAAGGAATTATGCCCAGAATTTACCTGGTTTTAAAAAGTTTAGAATGGAGGCTGGCATATGGCGTTAATTTTTTGGCTGATGGCCGTTTCCTGCATTATTTATTATGTTGTGATCATTCTTTATTCAGGTCTGACCACGTCTCTTTCTTTTATATGGCTTGTATTTGCTGCCATATGCATATTGCTGCCGATGGGATGGGAAGCCTATGTAAAACATAAGGATAAGGTTCCCTTATGGATTCCTGTTTCGGTGATTACTATGTGCTGTACCGGAATTCTGATATTTCTGGTGGTGGAAATCCTGGTATTTACGGGAGTTGCTGCCCGGGATACTTCCAGCCTGGACTATGTCATTGTATTGGGAGCCAGGGTAAAAGAAACAGGAATCAGTAATTCCCTAAAAAAACGGCTGGATAAGGCCATGGAGTACTTAGATGACAATCCATCTGCAATTCTGGTGCTGTCCGGCGGGCAGGGTGATGACGAACCTGTCAGTGAAGCCGCAGCCATGCGGGATTATCTGGTCTTTAACGGAGTAAGAGAGGAACAGCTGATCTTAGAGACACGCTCCACCAGCACGGTTGAGAATATTGCATACAGCCGTGTGGCCATTGAAGCAGATCAGGCGGAGAGGAAAGCCCGCCGTCTGGATCAACCGATTTTCATGGAGCCAGGAACCTTTGAAGAGGTGCCGGATAAGCCCATTAAAATCGGAGTGCTCACCAGTGATTTTCATGTATTTCGGGCGCTGCAGATTGGGAAAAAATGGGGAATACCGGATATCTATGGCATATCCTGCGGATCTGACCCCATTCTTTTCGTACACTTTTGCGTTAGAGAGTGCGCAGCCATATTAAAAGACAAATTAGTGGGCAATATGTAATTACACGAATGCAATGAGCAGTGCGAAAAAGGACAGGAGAAGATTTACGTTGTGCTTGCATTAAGGAAATCTCGTCATGGCCAATTTCATAAAGCGAATGCCCGTGGGCAAGCGAATCTTCCAGATTCGCTTGCTGCACTGCTGACTCACGTATAATAAGAACATGCAGGAGGAAAAAAACACAGAATGAATCAGTTTAAAAACCTTGCAGCCTACGAGGTTGTAGAAGAAAAGGAAATAAAAGAGATCAATGCATCCGGATGTGTACTCCGCCATAAAAAGAGCGGAGCCAGGCTGTTCCTCGTATCCTGTGATGATGAGAACAAAGTATTTTCCATCGGATTCCGTACCCCTCCGTCAGACAGCACCGGTGTTGCCCACATTCTGGAGCACAGCGTACTCTGCGGATCAGACAAATTTCCGGTGAAAGATCCGTTTGTCGAACTGGTAAAGGGTTCCCTTAACACCTTCCTAAATGCAATGACCTACCCGGATAAAACGGTATACCCGGTAGCCAGCTGCAATGAAAAGGATTTCCAGAATTTGATGAACGTGTACCTGGATGCCGTACTACATCCCAATATTTACAGGGAACCAAAGATCTTCATGCAAGAAGGCTGGCATTATGAACTGGAAAGCCCGGAATCCGATCTGATTTACAATGGAGTAGTATATAACGAAATGAAGGGAGCATTTTCTTCCCCGGAAGAAGTTCTGGACCGCTACACCAGGAAAACTCTTTTCCCGGATAACTGCTATGGTCAGGAATCAGGCGGAGATCCTGCCTTTATTCCGGATCTGACCTATGAAGATTTTCTGGCATTTCATAAGAGATATTATCATCCCTCCAACAGCTATATTTACCTTTATGGAGATATGAACATGGAAGAAAAACTCGTATGGCTTGATAAAGAATACCTAAGCCAATACGACGAAATAACCATCGATTCCAGTATTCCAAGACAAAAACCATTCTTAAATCCGGTAGAGGGAGAGACGTTCTATTCCATTACCGAAGGAGAGTCCGAAGAAAATGCCACTTATCTTTCCATCAGCACAGCCGTGGGAACAGACTTAGATCCCAGGCTTTATATTGCATTTCAGATTCTGGAATACACCCTTTTGGATGCGCCGGGCGCACCCTTAAAGCAGGCTTTAATAGATGCCGGGATCGGTCAGGACATTTTAGGCGGGTACGACAGCGGCATTTTACAGCCCTATTTTACCATCATTGCAAAAAATGCAAACAAGGAGCAAAGAGGAGAATTTCTCGCCGTTGTAAAAGGTACTTTAAGAAAGCTTGCTGATGAAGGCATCAACAGGAAGAGTCTGAAAGCAGGAATGAACTATTACGAATTCCGGTACCGGGAAGCGGATTACGGTTCAGCACCAAAGGGCCTGATGTATGGGCTTCAATGCATGGACAGCTGGCTCTATGACGGAGATCCGATGATGCACTTAGGATACCAGGATACCTTTGATTATCTGAAAAAGGTAGTAGATGACGGATATTTTGAACAGCTCATCAGAGAATACCTTCTGGACAATCCTTTTGAGGCCATTTTAACCGTAAGCCCCAAAAAGAACTTAACGGCAATGGAAGATGAGAAGGAAGCGAAGAAGCTGGCCGCATACAAAGCCTCCCTTTCAGAAGATGAGCTTCGGGAACTGGCAGAACAGACCCGTGCTTTAAAAGAATACCAGGAAACCCCATCTCCCCAGGAGATGCTGGAGATGATTCCCATGCTTGCGCGAGAAGATATAAGCAGGGAAGCAGAGGAAATCATATGGGAAGAAAAATCAGCTCATGGCGTTAAGGTGATCCATCATGAGATGCTTACCTCCGGAATCGGGTATTTAAAGGTTCTGTTCGATACTTCCGCAGTACCTGTCGAGGATCTGCCTTACGTTGGATTTTTAAAATCCCTGCTTGGCTATGTAAATACAGAAAACTTCACCTATGGGGACTTAACCAGTGAGATCCATTTAAACAGCGGTGGTGTCAGCTTTAGCGTATCCTCTTATCCAGACTTAAAAAATAATGGAGAATTTAAAGGCTTTTTTATGGCAAGTGCCAGAGTGCTTTATGAGAAGCTGGACTTTGGCTTCTCTATTCTTGGTGAGATCCTGACCCGTTCTATTTTAGATGATGAGAAACGGGTAGGCGAAGTCATCAGTGAAACCAGGTCAAGAGCCAGAATGAAGCTGGAAGGTTCCTGCCATTCGGCAGCCGTAGCCAGGGCTACTTCTTACTTTTCCGCCACCTCTTCATTTAACGATTTAACCGGCGGAATCGGATACTATGAATTTTTAGAGAATCTGGAAAAGGAATATCCTACCCGCAAGAAGGAGATCATTGCCCGCTTAAAAGCGGTCATGGAAAAGCTCTTCACTTCCAAAAACATGCTGGTCAGCTATACGGCAGATGAAGAAGGATATAAGTTACTTCCCGGGGCTCTTAAAAAGCTCACAGACTTACTGCCTGAAGGAGAAGGAACCCGCTATCCCTTTGCTTTTACACCTGGAAACAGAAACGAAGGCTTCAGCACGGCTTCCCAGGTAAATTATGTGGCCAGATGCGGTACCTTTGCGGGCAGCGGCCAGGAATATACCGGTGCTCTTAAAATATTGAAAGTCATTTTAAGCTATGATTACCTGTGGATCAATTTAAGAGTCAAAGGTGGAGCCTATGGCTGCATGAGCGGATTTGGCCGTTCAGGAGAAGGGTACTTTACCTCCTACCGGGATCCAAACGTAAGAGAAACAAATCAGATCTATGACGGAGTCGTGGATTATTTAGAGAGCTTTCAGGCAACGGACCGTGATATGACAAAGTATGTCATCGGTACCATCAGTGACATGGATGTGCCGTACCCTCCGTCTACCAGAGGAAACCGCGGCCTTTCCGCCTATTTATCCGGAGTTGACCGGGAAATGATGGAAAAAGAAAGGGAAGAAGTATTAAACGCCACTCAGGAAGATATCCGCAATCTGGCATCTCTCGTAAACGCCGTTTTAAATACAGGAAGTCTCTGCGTCATTGGAAATGAAGAAAAAATAGAAGCGGATAAGGATCTGTTTGGAGAAACCAAGAACCTGTTCCACTCATAATACAAAGCCTTACAGGCATACCTTAATGTCCAAAAAACGTGGACACGAAAGAGGAAAGGAAACCCCTATATGGAAAACAACTATAAATCAGGCTTTGTTACCCTGATCGGACGTCCCAATGTTGGAAAGTCCACCCTGATGAACCATCTCATCGGCCAGAAAATCGCTATAACTTCCGATAAGCCCCAGACAACCAGAAACCGGATCCAGACCGTGTATACGGATGAGAGAGGACAGATCATCTTCCTTGATACCCCCGGAATTCATAAGGCAAAAAACAAGCTGGGCGAATATATGGTAAGCGTAGCGGAGCGCACCTTAAAGGAAGTGGATGTAGTGCTCTGGCTGGTAGAACCGACTACCTACATCGGGGCCGGGGAGCAGCATATTGCAGAGCAGTTAAGCCAGGTAAATACGCCTGTGATCCTTGTCATTAATAAAATTGACACAGTGAAGAACCAGGAGGATATCTTAACCTTTATAAGCGCTTATAAAGATGTCTGCCAGTTTGCTGAGATCGTGCCAGTTTCCGCTCTGAAGGACAAAAATACAGACCTGATGCTGAAACTCATCTATAAATATCTTCCAAAGGGGCCTCAGTATTACGATGAGGATACGGTAACAGACCAGCCCATGCGTCAGATTTCAGCGGAGCTTATCAGGGAAAAAGCCCTTCGCCTTTTAAATGATGAGATTCCCCACGGGATCGCAGTCACGATTGAGAAGATGAAGGAGCGGGATAACGGCATCATGGATATTGAAGCCGAAATTGTCTGCGAGCGGGAATCCCACAAGGGGATCATCATTGGAAAAGGCGGTTCCATGCTGAAAAAGATCGGAAGCTCTGCCCGCAGGGAAATAGAAGCTCTGATGGATACAAAAGTAAATTTACAGCTTTGGGTCAAGGTCCGGAAAGAATGGCGTGACAGCGAGCTGTATATGAAGAATTATGGATATAATGAAAAAGACATTTAAAAGTGGTGGTAGGAATTGAGGGAAGTTGAAACCATGACGGGGATGGTAATAAAAGTGTCCCCGGTTGGAGAAATGGATAAGCGCCTTGTGATACTCACCAGGGAAAGAGGAAAGATCACCGCATTTGCCAGAGGGGCCAGAAGACCGGGGAGTCCATTCATGGGGGTAAGCCGCCCCTTTGCCTTCGGGCAGTTTTCCCTGTATGAGGGCAGGGATTCCTATACCCTTCGGTCGGCGGAGATCACCAATTATTTTGAAGCATTGTCCCTGGATGTAGAAGGAGCCTGCTACGGATCCTATTTTCTGGAACTGGCTGATTATTACGCCAGGGAGAATATGGACGGAACAGGTCTTTTAAAGCTACTATACCAGTCCATACGGGCGATTTTAAAACCAGCTCTGAAAAATGAGCTGGTACAAAGGATTTTTGAACTGAAAGCAATGGTGTTAAACGGAGAATACACAGAAACCCCTCCCTGCCCTGTCAGTGATTCAGCAAACTATGCATGGGAATATGTGATCGCCTCACCGGCAGAGCACCTATACACCTTTACTTTGACAGATCCGGTACTGGAGGAATTTGTCCGCTGTGTGGAGATCAATAAGAAGCGCTATGTAGACAGGGAATTTCATTCCCTGGATATTTTACACACCATGACTGGATGGAAAGTATTGAAATGACATGTGGGGTTTGGTATAATGTTCAGGAATGCTATGAGCAGTGCGAATCAGGGCACGAGAAAATTTTCGTTGTGCTTGCACATAAGAAAATTTTCTCGTGCCCTGATTCATAGGGCGAACGCCCGTGAGC
>DEYX01000258.1 GCA_002365025.1 Hungatella sp. UBA3147
TCACTTTTGCAGTATTTGTATTTATTTTTGGCCAGCATGATCTCATGTTCGTGCTGACTCATTTATGCGGCGGCGGTCTTATCTTTGGTGCATTCTTCATGGCTACCGATTATGTGACCAGCCCCATCACTCCAAAGGGACAGATCCTTTTCGGCGTTCTTTTAGGCGTGCTGACCGGATTGTTCCGTCTTTTCGGCGGTTCTGCGGAAGGCGTTTCCTATGCCATCATCATCGGCAACATTCTGGTGCCTCTGATTGAGAAGATCTCTATTCCGGTAGCATTTGGAAAGGAGGGAAAGTAAGATGAAAAACGGCGGATACATGAAGGACGCATTAATTTTATTTGTGATCACTCTGATTTCCGGCTTTTTGCTGGGCGGCGCTTATCAGATTACAAAGGATCCCATTGATAAGGCAACTGAGGCAGCCAATCAGGCGGCATATAAGAAGGTATTTCCGGAAGCGTCTGATTTTACATCGGATGAGAAGCTGGAAGCGGCTGTGGAAGTCTGTAATACAGAACTGCTTTCCCGGAATTTTGGAAAAGTCGGTGTAGACAATGCGTTTCAGGCAGTGGATGGAAGCGGGAGTGTCCTGGGGTATGTGATTACCTCTCATTCCGATGACAGCTACAGTGGAGTCGTACAGATTTCCGTTGGTATCAAAGAAGATGGATCCATTAACGGCATTGAATTTCTGGCAATCAGTGATACACCTGGTCTTGGCTTAAAGGCAAAGGAACCGGCATTTAAGGGTCAGTATGCAGGAAAGAACCAGGAATCCCTTACCGTTACGAAATCCGGCAATGCCGGTGCTGGAGAGATCGATGCCATCAGCGGAGCTACCATTACATCAAGCGCAGTAACCAATGCAGTCAATGCCGCATTGTATTACGTGCACAATATTGACCGTTAGGAGGTGGGAAGATGAACAAGAAATGTATGGAACGTTTATTTAACGGTATTGTAAAAGAAAACCCAACCTTCATCCTGATGCTTGGCATGTGCCCGACTCTGGCTGTTACCACGTCAGCGGTGAACGGTGTGGGCATGGGACTTTCCACGACCGTGGTACTGCTATTTTCCAATATGCTTATTTCTGCCCTTCGTAATATCATTCCGGACAGGGTGAGGATTCCGGCTTATATCGTTGTCGTTGCGACTCTGGTTACGATTGTGCAGCTCCTTTTACAGGCCTATGTACCAAGTCTTTATTCTGCGCTTGGAATCTACATTCCTCTTATCGTTGTAAACTGTATTATTTTAGGCCGTGCAGAATCCTATGCTTCCAAGAATGGTGTTATGGAATCTACCTTTGATGGAATTGGTATGGGACTTGGCTTTACCATCGCTCTTACCTGCATCGGACTTGTCCGTGAGCTGTTAGGTTCTGGAGCTATATTTGGATTTACCTTTATTCCGGAGGATTTTCATATCTCCATTTTCGTCCTCGCTCCGGGCGCGTTCTTTGTGCTGTCTGTTTTAACAGCGCTTCAGAATAAGTTTAAGGCACCTTCTGCTACCAACGGATCTGTTCCTCCGTCTAAGTTAGCTTGCGGCGGCAACTGTGCTTCCTGTACCGGTTCCTCCTGTATGTCAAATCATGAGGTCCTGCAGGCTAAGAAGAAGCAGATGGAAGAGGAAGCACTGGCAGCAAAGAAGGCACAGGCAGCCAAAAAAGAATCGGAAGCCAAAACCGCAGCTTCCAGGAAAGATGAATAGGAGGATGGATAGATGAAAGAATTATTATTGATAGCCATTGGCTCCGCATTGGTCAACAACGTAGTGCTCAGCCAGTTCCTTGGCCTATGTCCATTCCTTGGAGTTTCCAAAAATGTGAAGACCTCTGCCGGTATGGGCGCAGCCGTTATTTTCGTAATTACCATTGCAGCATTTGCAACCAGTGTCATATATAAGGGTATATTAGTGGGGCTTCATCTGGAATTCTTACAGACCATTGTATTTATTTTGGTTATCGCAGCTCTGGTACAGTTTGTAGAAATGTTTTTAAAGAAATCCATGCCCGCTCTTTATGAGGCGCTGGGTGTGTATCTTCCTTTGATCACAACCAACTGTGCAGTTCTGGGCGTTGCCCTGACCAACGTGCAGAAGGAATATAACATTCTGGAAAGTGTTATCAACGGTGTCGGTATTTCCGTAGGCTTTACCATTGCCATTGTTATGCTGGCAGGTGTTCGCGAGAGAATCGAAAACAATGATGTTCCCTATTCCTTTAAGGGTTCTCCCATTGTCCTGATTACCTCCGGCCTGATGGCAATCGCATTTTTCGGATTTTCCGGATTAATTAAATAAGGAGGAGACGAAAGAATGGTAACAGGTATAATATTTGCGGCAGCCGTTGTGGGCATCATCGGAATTTTGATCGGTGTGTTCCTGGGAATTGCCAGCGAAAAGTTTAAAGTAGAAGTTGATGAAAAAGAGATTCTTGTCCGGAACGAGCTTCCAGGTAACAACTGCGGCGGATGCGGATATGCAGGCTGTGATGCTCTGGCTAAAGCCATTGCACTAGGCCAGGCGGATGTTTCTGCCTGTCCGGTAGGCGGCGCAGCAGTAGCCGAAAAGATCGGCGAAATCATGGGAGTTGCGGCCGGTTCCACGGATAAGAAGGTTGCATTTGTAAAATGTAAAGGAACCTGTGATAAGACAAAGGTTCAGTATAACTATTACGGAATTGATGACTGCCGGATGGCGTCGGTGGTTCCCGGCTCTGGTGAAAAAGCCTGCGTCTATGGCTGTATGGGATACGGCTCTTGCGTAAAAGCCTGTGAATTTGATGCCATCCATGTGGTAGACGGGATCGCAGTAGTGGATAAGGAGAAGTGCGTTGCCTGCGGCAAATGTGTTTCTGCCTGTCCTAACAATCTGATTGATCTGGTTCCATACAAGTCAAAGCATCTGGTTCAGTGTAATTCCCATGACAGAGGCAAAGATGTAAAGGCTAAATGTGAAGTTGGCTGTATTGGTTGTATGCTGTGTACAAAGCAGTGTGAATTTGATGCCATTCATATGGATAACAATGTTGCAATCATTGATTATGAGAAATGCACCAATTGCGGGAAATGCGCTGCAAAATGTCCGGTGAAGATAATTCAGTAAAATAAAAAAGGGAGTTCGATCTTTTTTAAAAGTATCGAACCCCTTTTTTCATTGAAAAATTATATTTCGAAATTAAAATACTTTATCGCATTGTTAAAGGAAATTCCCTCAATGACTTCCTTCAGGGAATCCTGGTCATCCGGATACTCTCCGTTGTCTACCCAGCCGCCGACCAGCTCGCAGAGGATTCTGCGGAAGTATTCGTGTCTGGTATAAGATAAGAAGCTTCTGGAATCAGTAAGCATTCCAATGAAGTTTCCAAGGCAGCCTAAGTTTGCCAGGGAGATCATCTGCTCGGTCATACCGGTCTTGTGATCGTTAAACCACCATGCTGAACCCTGCTGGATCTTTCCTGGGAATTTGCTCTGGAAGCAGCCAAGGATTGTGCCGATGGAGGCGTTATCATTGGGATTTAAGGAGTAGATGATGGTTTTAGGAATCTCATCGGTTGCACTTAATGCATTTAAGAAATCAGCCATCTGTGCGGAAGGAGCGTAGTTGTTGATACAGTCGAAACCGGTGTCTGGTCCCAGATTTTCAAATGCCATGGCATTGTTGTCACGCTTACAGCCGTAATGAAGCTGCATCACCCAGCCCATGCGGTTGTATTCCTTTGCTGCGAACAGCATGAAGGCAGTCTTATATTTTAATTCATCTTCTTTAGAGATTGCTTTGCCGGAAAGTCCGTTTGCAAAGATCGTATCAAGCTCTGCCTCATCAGCAGGAGCATACATAACATATTCAAGCGCATGGTCGGATACGCCGCAGCCCTGGCTGGTGAAATACTCCATACGGATCTTTAAAGCGGTCTTTAAGGACGCGAAATCCTTGATTTCCACGCCGCTGACAGCAGATAATTTTGCCATATAGTCGGCAAAATCAGGTTTTTCGATGTTCATAGCCTTGTCAGGTCTCCAGGCAGGAAGTACCTTTCCTTCAAAGGTTTTATCAGCTGCAATTTTCTGATGCCATTCCAGAGTATCGGCAGGATCGTCGGTGGTACAAATCAGCTTGACATTTGACTGTCTGATGATGTTGCGGACGCTCATGGAATCCTCCTGAAGCTTTTGATTGCACAGATTCCATACATCTTCCGCTGTATTGCCGTTTAAATGGCCAGTATAGCCGAAATATCTCTGAAGCTCTAAATGGCTCCAGTGGTAGAGCGGATTGCCGATCAGCTTCGGAAGGATCTCTGCCCACTTCTGGAATTTCTCACGGTCGGAAGCATCTCCTGTAATATATTTTTCATCCACGCCGCAGGAACGCATCTGACGCCATTTGTAATGATCGCCGCCTAACCATACCTGGGTAATGGTGTCAAACTTGCGGTCTTCATAGATTTCCTGGGGGTTGATATGGCAGTGATAGTCTACGATAGGCATGTTTTCTGCATATGCGTGATAAAGCGATTTTGCTGAATCGGTTGACAGTAAAAAGTCCTTGTCCATAAACTGTTTCATGATAGAGAGTCCTCCTTCAATATGTGAAATTAAAAATTAGTAGTACCTCGTTTTATCAGCTCCGGGGTGATGGTAGTTTTTCCCGGTACGTTTCCCTCTTCCAGAACCTTCATTAAAGTATTCACCGTAGTGGTGCAAATGGCTTCCACCTTATTGTCTACGGAAGTTATTTCCGGAGTTGTGCATCTGGAAAGAATGGAATTGTTGTATCCGATGATGCTTAAATCCTTAGGAATCGTAAGCCCGGCCTTGTCTGCATATTTTACGGCTCCAACAGCCAGAATATCCTCAGAAGCCAGTACTGCGTCGAAATAGACTCCGGAGCGGGAAAGTGTGTAAAGGCGCTCCATGGCTGCATCTAAGTCCTTGCTGCAGAGTACCATAAGCTCATCCCGGATCATAAAACCGGCATCTCTTACCGCATCCCGGTAGCCGGAAAGCTTGTGTAAATTGCTGAAGGAGTTTCCGGAATAAAGATAAAGCACCGAGGAACGGCCGGAGCGGTAAAGCCGTAAAGCAGCATCGTAAACTGCGGCGTGGTCGTCACAGACCGTGCTGTAGATCTGATCCCCTTCCAGCTGTCCGTTGACCAGCATAATGGGCAGATCCTTTGCTGCTTCCAGAAGATAGGCATTGTCCTTTGCCTTTGCTTCTATATAATGAGAACCGGTAAGGATGATGGCATCCACCCGTTTGGAACGCAAAAGCTCCAGATACTTCTTCTTGGTTTCAGGAAGATAGCCGGTGCAGCAGAGAATGGAATCATATCCGTTGCCCCGTAATTCCTTTTCCAGATAATAGATGGCTTCCGCCAGCCATGGGTCGGAAGAATCGGCGCACATGATTCCAATGGTCTTCATCGTATTTAGCCCCAGGCTTCTGGCGAATACATTGGGGGTGTAACCCAGCTCATCCATGACGGCGAGAACCCGCTTCCTGGTTTTCTCGCTGACATTGGGATTTCCGTTGATAACGCGGGAAACGGTGGCAATCGATACGTGAGCATGTTCGGAAACATCATAGATATTCAAAAACATCACCTCCGTAATTGTAAGTATTTACATACCCAGTTCATTATACATAATTATGATAAATATTACAATCCCCGATTTATTGTTTTCGTAAATAAACCAACAAAACCCCTATCATTTTGTAAATGCTTACAAATGTTTCGTATATGCGAAAATCATCTTGCTTTTTTCCGGTTTTCCGGAGTATACTAGGACATAGAAATGGAGGCCAAACCATGAAACTAAACAGGACGACGCAAAGAACCGTTGAGATCTTAAAGCTGATCTCCAGAACACCGGAGGGAGCGACTCTGGACGATCTATGTGAAAAGCTGGATCTGCCCAAGACCAGCGCCTACGATATTGTGACAACCCTTGCTGAGATGGGCATGGTGAATGTGGCAAGGGGACAAAAGCAGAATTACACCATAGGCTTAATGGCCTACCGCATCGGAATTAATTATACCAATAATCTGGACTTTATCGGAATCATTGAGCCGGTGCTCAAGGCATTTTCCAAGGAAGTGGGAAAAACGGTCTTTTTTGGAATTCCGTCGGATCATCATGTGGTATACATATGTAAGTTCGAACCGGAAAACCCTATTATAACCACAGCCACCGTTGGTTCTAAAAATCCCATGTACTGTACCTCTCTTGGAAAAGTGATTCTCGCCTACAGCGATGAGGAAGCCAGAGAGCAGATGATCAACCGGCTGAAATTTACACAGTACACCGAGAGAACCATCAGAAACAAAGGGCAGCTTCTGGAAGAGCTGAAGCAGGTAAGGGAAAGAGGCTATGCATTTGATGCCAGGGAGATGGAGGAGCATATGCAGTGTGTGGGTGCCCCGGTTTTTGACCGGGATGGCAATGTGCTTGGAGCCATCAGCGTATCCAGTCTTTATAAGCCTTCGAATGATTATGAGGCTTTGGGAAAGCTGGTTTCAGAAAAGAGCATGGAGGTTTCCCGTTTGTTAGGCTTTCTTGGAAAAATATAAGGAATACCTGTTGACAAAATGAATGGAAACGATTAATATTTCAAGTATAGGAATCGTAAATATGAAATCAATTCGTATATACGAAATTAAAGAAGGAGAGTATAAGGATGATGAAAAAAGAACAGGTTTTATCAAAGATGAAAAAAGACTGTCTTGTAGCTGTTGTTCGTGCAAAAGACTTTGAGCAGGGCGAGAAGGTAGTAGACGCCATCATTGCAGGCGGCATCAATTTTATTGAAATCACAATGACCATGGATGAAGGAAATCCAATTGAATTCATCGCAAAAATGTCTGAAAAATATAGCAAAAATGAAGCTGTTGTTATTGGGGCAGGTACAGTTCTTGACCCGGAAACAGCAAGAGCAGCAATCCTTGCAGGTGCTAATTATGTCGTAAGCCCTGGCTTAAATGTAGAGACCATCAAGCTTTGCAACCGTTACAGAGTTCCTATGCTTCCAGGCGTTATGACACCTACCGAAGCAATTACTGCATTGGAGTGCGGCTGTGACGTTATTAAGATCTTCCCAGGCAACATCATGGGACCGGAAGCGATCAGCTCCTTTAAAGGACCCCTTCCTCAGGGTGACTTCATGCCATCCGGCGGCGTTGACGTTGACAACGTAGATAAGTGGATCAAGGCAGGTGCCTATGCCGTTGGTACCGGCAGCAGCCTGACAAAGGGTGCTAAGACAGGTGATTTTGCTGCAGTAACAGCGAAGGCAAAAGAATTTGTTGAGGCAGTAGCAGCAGCCCGCAAATAAAAAAACTAATGATAAAAAATAATAATAGAATTTTAGGAGAGTATACAAAATGGCAAAACTTGTAACCATGGGCGAGATCATGTTAAGATTATCTACCCCCAATAATGAGAAATTTATTCAGGCAGATGAGTTTGATGTAAACTATGGCGGCGGAGAAGCTAACGTAGCTGTTTCCTTAGCAAACTATGGACATGACGTTGAATTCGTAACAGCAGTTCCGAAGAACCCCATCGGTGAGTGTGCGGTAGCTGCTTTAAGAAAATACAACGTAGGAACAAAGCACATTGCAAAATGCGGCGAAAGACTTGGTATCTACTTTTTAGAGACAGGATCAGCCATGAGAGCATCTGCAGTTGTATATGACAGAGCACATTCTTCCATCGCTACAGCAACTGCAGCAAATTTTAACTTTGACGAGATTTTTAAGGATGCAGACTGGTTCCATTTCACAGGAATCACACCGGCAGTAAGTGATGAAGCCGCAGAACTGACTGAGGCAGCTTTAAAGGCAGCTAAGGCTCATGGCGTTACCGTTTCCGTAGATTTAAACTTCCGTAAGAAATTATGGTCTTCTGAGAAGGCTCAGAAAGTCATGACAAACCTGATGCAGTACGTTGATGTATGCATCGGTAACGAAGAGGATGCAGAAAAGGTTCTTGGCTTTAAGCCAGGCAACACCGATGTAACTTCCGGCGAACTGGAATTACAGGGTTATGTAGACATCTTCAATCAGATGATTGATAAGTTTAACTTCAAATATGTGATCAGCTCCCTGCGTGAAAGCTATTCAGCTTCTGATAACGGCTGGTCTGCATGCATTATGGATGGCGCAACCCGTGAGTTCTACCACTCCAAGAAATACCGCGTTACCCCTATCGTTGACCGTGTAGGCGGCGGCGATTCCTTCGCAGCCGGCGTAATCTGCGGCCTGGCTGACGGCAAGGACTTTAAGGGCGCTTTAGAGTTTGGTGTTGCAGCATCTGCATTAAAGCACACCATTCCTGGAGACTTTAACCTGGTTACCAGAGAAGACGTAGATACTCTGGCTGGCGGCGACGGTTCAGGACGTGTTCAGAGATAATCAATAAGAAATAGAGAAGGGGAGTCATTGGGCAATGACTCCCCTTTTAAAAAACTATGGAGGAAAGTTCAAGATGAGTGACAGACCTTTTGATTTACTGAGCCTTGGAGAATTGTTGTTACGCCTGTCTCCGGAAGGTGTGGAACGGCTTGTCCGGGGAGATTCCTTTCAAAAGCAGGTGGGCGGGGCAGAACTTAATGTTGCCGTAGGCGCGGCTCTTTTAGGGCTTCATACCGGCGTGGTTACCCAGCTTCCGTTTAATGATATAGGAAATTTTGTAAAGAGCAAAGTCCGTTCCTATGGAATCAGTGATGACTATTTTGTTTACGATAACAGCTCGAATGCAAGACTTGGGCTATATTATTATGAATACGGAGCATATCCAAGAAAACCCAAGGTCATTTACGACAGAAAGAACAGTTCTTTTGTCCAGATCAGCACCTCTTCGTTTCCTGAGGAGATGTATACGGCAACTACCTGTTTCCACACAACAGGAATCACCCTGGCTTTGTGTGAGAATACCAGGAAGACAGCCATTGATATGATCAAAAAGTTCAAAAAGACAGGAACCATCATTTCCTTTGATGTGAATTTCCGCGGCAATCTCTGGACGGGAGAGGAAGCCAGAGCGTGTATTGAAGAGATTCTTCCCTATGTGGATATTTTCTTCTGCTCAGAAGAAACGGCCAGACTGACCTTTAAGAAGGAAGGGACCGTTAAGGAAATGATGAAGAGCTTTACGGAGGAATATCCCATTTCCGTTGTGGCTTCCACCCAGAGGATCGTTCACAGCCCCAAGAACCATACCTTTGGCTCCGTGATTTACGATGCTTCCAGAAAAGAATATTATGAAGAAGAGCCATACCACAACATTGATGTTGTCGACCGGATCGGAAGCGGAGATGCTTATATTGCAGGTGCTCTTTATGGGCTTTTAAGCAGCGGAGGGGACTGTATGAAGGCAGTCCAGTTCGGCAATGCAACCGCAGCTTTAAAGAATACCATACCAGGAGATCTTCCTACTTCAGATTTAAGTGAGGTCAATACCGTTATAAAAGACCATAATGATAAGGGACCTCAGAGTGAGATGAGCAGATAAAATAAATTAATACCGGCAGATGAGGCAGGATTTCCAGAAATCCTGCCTCATTTTCATATGCAGTCCTGTGATTGACAAATTACAGAAACAGGGCACAAAACCCGGCTTTTTGATTTAAACCTTTAAATAAATAAAATGACTAGTAAAAAAAGAATTAGATAAAATTTAATTAAAATATTGACAAATAAATAAAAAGATTATATATTAAAACTGTACATTATGTGTATATTTTTTTATGAATTTAATTTAAACGATTAAATGAATTATATTTGGCTGATTGATATTAATATCAATCGGCCAAAATTTGAAAAAGTTATTTAATCGTTTAAATAAAAATAAAATTATTTATTGGAGGGTTTATTATGGGAAGAAAGAAATTACTGGCATTGCTTCTGTCAACAGCTGTGGCATGTGGTTCATTAGCCGGCTGCGGCGCCAAGGGAACAGAAAAGCCGGAAGGGACTGTGGCCGGAAGTACTGAGTCAAAGGCAGGGGAAAGCAGTCAGGCAGATTCAGCCGAAGCAGGAAAGAAAGTAACCATTGCGGTCTGGAATGAGCCGAGTAAAGACGAAGCACTTAATATGTATTTACAGGCTGAAAAAGCAACAGGTATTGACGTGGAAGTGACAGTAATCCCGGAAAGTGATTATTCTTCTAAATTGAACCAGATGGTTTCAACCGGGAATGATTCCGTTGACATCTATGTGATCTGGGAAAATGACATCGCTAACTTTGCCCAGGTGGGAGGAATTATTCCGCTTGATGATCATTTGGCCAAATCCACAATTAAAACAGATGATTTTATTGATGCGGTAGCAAAGCTGTCTGAGGGCATGGGCGGTACCTATGGTTTGCCGTGGTGTGCGGCTACGGAAATTCTGTATTACAACCAGGATATGTTTG
>DEYX01000143.1 GCA_002365025.1 Hungatella sp. UBA3147
ATACCATATTTACCCAGAATTCCACCAGACAGGACAAGGGAAAGCTTGAATATGCGGATAAATATTTTTACCAGTACCTGTTTCTTTGCAGTTATACCGAGAATCCCGTATTTGACGGAGCGGCCCATAAGATCATCCGAGACAATATGGAACGGGGAAACCTGGCTCCGGACTGTCTGCATGTTGTCATGAACCATGATGTAATGCTTGAGCATTGCTTTAAGGGATTCGGTTTTTTAGAGGAGTATAGGAAGTTTTTCCGCCATGCCGGAGTACTTCGCGTAAAGAAAAAGGCCTACACCTATACGGTGCTGAACGGAAAGAGTGCATTTTTGTTTTTTAAATGCGGAAGTACCATGGTTTATGTAAAGATTGGAGAGAGCTATTGTGACATTCGCAATTTTATTCCTCAGAAGATAGAGGCGCTGGAGAATGGATGCAAAGTAGAAGCCGTGGCAAATGGCTGGTATTACCTGCCGTTTAAAGAGAAGCAGGACACCTCCGACTGGTGGAAAATGGATCATACAAAAAGGGAAAAACAGATAAGCAGCCAGCTGAAAACTATGGTTGAGATCCGTGAGTTGGAACAGGGCCTGGAGCTTTCCGTAAAGACGGTTGGGCTGGACCGTCTTCCCATGCGGCTGGAGGTTTGCATCCCCGCAGGAACTACCCTGGAGCATCCGGCCTTCAGTCTTAATGCGGGAGTGGGCGAAAGTCTGATTCTGAGAGATGGCTTTCTGACGGTACGTGATGAACAAAAGGAACTGGTACTTGGTCCGGGCTTTGGTGAGCACGAATTCCAGGGTCATTATTCAGGCGAGGAGATAAACTGTGATGGGTATACGGTCTATGCCAATGGATATACGCCGTTGGAAAGAACTTTTCAGATTACAGTAAATGGTTGAAAGAGAAGAAAAAGATTTTAATCCGGCTGGAACCAGCCGGATTTTTTATACTTCAAGGCCAGGACGGCATAAGCTCCGGATCTCTTAAGGTAAGAGCAAAGTGAAGCTTTTCATCGTAGGATTCAAATTGAGGCAGAGTTTCATATTCTTTTCTCAGCTTTTCATAAATGTTTAATATGGGCTGACACATAATTGATCCTCATTTAAGGACAGGAGTTTTCCAAGCTCATAGCTGATGCTGGTGGTGGTTATGGTATGGGTTACGGTGTAATGGCTTCTGAAATCAATGATAAAGACCAGCATTTTCAAATATTCCGTAGTCTCTTCTTCGGAAAGTGGAATGCTGGTTAAAAAATCGAAGTATTTTGAATCTTTTCTCCATTCATTTTCAATGGAATCTTTAAAGTTAAGCTTAGCAGCAAGATCTACAATTTGAGGGGCAAATACGTTGTTCGTTCCCTGGGTGATCAGCTGAAGGGTTTCCTCCCAGGAACGCTTTTCCAGTGACATGGAGACATCAATGCGGTCTGCAATGTGAAGGATTTGTGATAGATCTTTTAATTTCGTGCTGGGTTCATCTCCCTGCTCCAGAAAATTCCAGGTGATGTGGTGTAAGAGTACAGCAGGGGCTAATTCCTTAAGGGGTGAAAAATATCGTATGAAAAGATATCCGTAGAAAGAATGATCCCAAATATCATCGGTTTCAAATTGTAGCATCCTGGAGATTTCTTCTGTCTTGTATGCGCCGATATCATGAAGCTGGGCCAGAAAGCAGATATCCCGAAGCTCATGCTTAGAATACTTCCCGGTATCCTGCAGCATACGGGAAATGATGTACGCCACGTGGGAACCGTGTTCCGTCAGCCGTGGATCAATATAATTACAAAATCGCCGGATAATGCCAAAGACGCCTTTGTTATTTAATTTTTTTGTATATTGTATTTGCATACTTGAGTCCTCCTAAGTAGTCGTTGCTCTAAAATCAGTTTACCATATCAATCCATTTATGGAAAGGAAAGAAAGAGGGCCATTCCATAATTAATTCTGCTTAATATTGGAAAAGGTGTATGTGAAAAAAATAAATTGATATATGCATATTTTATTGTATGAATCCGAATTATTTGACTAAGGTATACGTATATGTTAAAATAAAGACTGATATGTAAATCAATGGAAAAGACAGGTAAAGTGAGGATATTGGCCTATGGAAAGTAAATACAGGCGTCTTTATAAGGAGCTGCTGGAAAAAATAGAAAAGCGGGAATACCGTCCGGGAGACAAGCTTCCGGCGGAAGGAGAGCTGATGGAGATATACGGTGCGTCCCGTGATACTGTCCGCAAAGCCCTGGGGCTTTTGGAGGAAGATGGCTGCATCCGCAAAGCCAGGGGAAAGGCCGCTGAGGTGTTGGATAAGAGCAAGTTTAATTTCCCGGTATCGGAGATAGCTAGCTTTAAGGAAATCTACCGTTATTCAGATTCCAGGCCCAGGACCTTTGTGGAGAATTTAGAAATTGTAAAAAATGATAAAAAGCTGATGGAAGCCCTTCAGATCGGCCCGGAGGATGAGGCCTTTGTATTGGAACGGGTCCGGGAGATCGATGGGGAAAAGATCATTATTGATAAGGATTATTTTTCAAGGAAAGTCGTGGAGAATCTGCCCTTGCGCGCTGCCCAGGATTCTGTTTATGAATATCTGGAGAATGAACAGGGGCTTAAAATTGGCTTTGCCATGAAGGAGATCACGGTCCATACGGCAACGGATGAGGATTACCGGCTCCTTGACATGGGACGTTATGATATGGTGGTGGTGGTGAAGAGTTATACGTATCTGGAAGACTCTACTTTGTTCCAGTACACGGAATCGCGCCACAGGCCGGACAAGTTTAAGTTCGTGGATTTTGCCCGCCGGAAGTTGTAATAATAAGAAGAGAGGAACGCGCTTCTCACATACTCCAGATGTAACGGTTTCACTCTGACTTATCAGGTCCGTACAAATACCGCATGGGGCGTCGCTTGTCTGCAGACGGACAAGTTAAATTATCTTTTCTGCATATTGACAAAGATATACGTATATGTTATAGTGTAATCATAAAATAAACGTATAAGTTTGGGAACACCAAAAACATGTATGAAGGGAGTATGAATATGGGTAAGTATGAGAGCGATGCCAGGAAACTATTAGAGTATGTGGGGGGAAAGGAAAATATAGGGGCAGTGACCCACTGTATGACGAGAATGCGTTTTGCCCTGGTTGATCCGGCAAAAGCGGATACCATGCAGATTGAAGCGCTTTCAAGTGTCAAAGGTACCTTTACACAGGCCGGACAGTTTCAGGTAATCATTGGAAATGATGTACAGTCCTTTTACAATGACTTTGTATCCGTATCCGGTGTGGAAGGAGTATCTAAGGACGAAGTTAAGAAAGAGGCGAAAGGGAATTTAAACCTTTTGCAGCGGGCGGTGGCGGATATCGCGGAGATTTTTGCTCCATTGATTCCGGCGATCATCGTAGGCGGTCTGATTCTTGGATTCCGTAACATAATAGGAGAAATCAATCTTATGAATGGGGGAACCCAGACTCTCATCCAGGTGTCGCAGTTCTGGGCAGGTGTTCATAGCTTTCTCTGGCTCCTCGGCGAAGCGATCTTCCATTTCCTGCCGGTAGGAATCACCTGGTCTGTTACAAGAAAAATGGGAACCACCCAGATCCTTGGAATTGTTCTGGGACTTACCCTTGTCTCTCCCCAGCTTTTAAATGCCTATGCCATGGCAGCGGGCGCTGAGGTACCGGTCTGGGACTTTGGTTTTGTAAAAATGGAGATGATCGGCTACCAGGCTCAGGTCATTCCGGCTATTTTAGCTGGCTTTGTATTAGTCTATCTGGAGAGGTTCTTTAAGAAAATTACACCTCAGACAATCTCTATGATCGTGGTTCCATTCTGTTCCCTGCTTCTGGCGGTAATCGCTGCTCACGCAGTGGTAGGCCCGATTGGCTGGGCAATAGGATCCTGGATTTCAAAAGTTGTTTATGCAGGGCTCACTTCCAGCTTCCGCTGGCTGTTTGCAACCTTATTTGGCTTTATATATGCTCCGCTTGTTATTACCGGCCTTCATCATATGACCAATGCCATTGACTTACAGCTCATGGCAGAATTTGGAGGAACGATGCTGTGGCCTATGATTGCTTTATCCAATATTGCCCAGGGTTCAGCAGTTCTTGGCATGATGTACCTCCAGAAAAAGGATGAGGAAGCAAAACAGATCTCCATTCCTGCCTGTATTTCCTGCTATCTGGGAGTTACGGAGCCGGCAATGTTCGGTGTAAACTTAAAGAGGGGCTTTCCGTTCCTTTCTGCTATGATCGGTTCCGCCATAGCTGCCACGGTTTCCGTGGGAATGAATGTAATGGCAAATTCCATCGGCGTGGGCGGTATTCCAGGTATCCTGTCTATCCAGCCACAGTATATGGGAATCTTCGGCTTGTGCATGCTCATTGCCATTGCAGTACCCTTTGCACTGACAGTTATGGTTGGAAAAAAGAAAGGAATTGTTTAAATGGAGAGCTTTAAGAAATCATGTGTTTATCAGATCTATCCCAAATCCTTCCGGGACAGCAACGGTGACGGGATCGGAGATTTAAAGGGAGTGATGGAAAAACTGGATTACTTAAAAACGCTGGGAGTGGATTACCTCTGGCTGACCCCGTTTTTTCTGTCTCCTCAGAATGACAATGGGTATGATATCCAGGATTACTGCCGGATTGATCCTCTGTTTGGGACCATGGAGGATTTGGACCGGCTGACCGCAAAGGCCGGAGAGATGGGTATGGGGCTGATGTTTGATATGGTTTTTAACCATACCTCCACAAGTCATGAATGGTTTCAAAAGGCTCTTAAAGGCGATAAGAAATTTCAGGACTACTATTTCTTTAAAGAAGGGACTCCGGGTAATCCGCCTACTAACTGGCAGTCAAAGTTTGGCGGCAGTGCATGGGAATATTCGGAGGAAGTGGGGAAATATTACCTTCATTTGTTTGATAAGACCCAGGCAGACTTAAATTGGGAGAATCCCATGGTGCGGGAAGAGATCAAAAGGGTGATCCGGTTCTGGAAGGAAAAAGGGATCAAGGGATTCCGGTTTGATGTAATTAATCTGGTTTCAAAGCCTTCCGCATGGGAGGATGATGAGGAGGGAGACGGCCGCCGGTTTTACACGGATGGCCCCCGGATTCATGAGTATCTGAGGGAAATCGTGGTGGATACGGGGTTAGATGCCGATGATATCATTACGGTGGGAGAGATGTCATCAACCACCATTGATCACTGCATCCGATATACCAATCCCGATGAAAAGCAGTTTAAGATGTGTTTTAATTTTCATCATTTAAAAGTGGATTATAAGGACGGAGATAAATGGTCTTTAATGCCTTTTGATTTAAAAAAACTGAAAAAGATTTTCCACACATGGCAGACTTCCATGGCCGAAGAGAACGGTTGGAATGCGGTGTTCTGGTGCAATCATGACCAGCCAAGGGCCGTGTCCAGGTTTGGCGATGATGGAATATACAGAAAGCGTACCGCAAAGATGCTGGCTACTGTCATACACGGGATGCGGGGCACGCCCTACATTTACCAGGGAGAAGAAATCGGCATGACCAATGCGAATTTCACCCATATTTACCAGTACCGTGATGTGGAAAGCCTTCATTACTTTGAAATTTTAAAAGAACAGGGAAGAAAAGAAGAAGATATTTACCGGGTATTAAGAGAGCGGTCCAGAGATAACAGCAGGACCCCCATGCAGTGGGAAGCAGGAGAGCAGGCCGGATTTACTACAGGCACCCCATGGATCGGTGTCAATGAAAATTGTGAGGAGATCAATGTGAGGGAGAGCCTTGCTGATCATGATTCCGTCTTTTATTACTATCAGAAGCTGATTGAGCTGAGGAAACGCTGCAACGTGATCAGTGAAGGAAGCTATGAGCCAGTTCCACTTAAGCAGGAAGGAATTTTTGCCTATCAGAGAAGCTGGCAGAAAGAAAAACTGCTGGTCTTTGCAAATTTTACCGGAAAGCACCAGGAGATAGAAGGAAGGGAAGCCTTGGACAACTGGGAGATCCTGTTATCCAATGACTGCACTCCAAAGATCAATGGGAAAATGTTAGTACTGGACCCCTACGGCGCAGTCATGCTGCATTCCTGTGAGAAGGCTTAAACCTCCGTCAGATGCTGCACCAGAATTTTGAATCCCATAAGGATAAGGATCAGTCCGCCGGCAAATTCTGCTTTTGATTTATAGCGTGTTCCAAAAACATTTCCTACTTTAACTCCCAGGACAGACAGGGTAAAGGTGGTGGCTCCGATAAAGGAAACAGCCGGAACGATCTGTACCTGCAGGAAAGCAAAGGTAACCCCTACTGCCAGGGCATCAATGCTGGTTGCTATCGCCAGCGGGATCATGTTTTGGGGAGACATGGGGGAAACCTCACATTCTTCCATTTCATTGCTAAAGGATTCCTTTATCATGCTGATTCCAATGGCTCCGAGCAAAATAAAAGCGATCCAGTGGTCAATGGAAGTGATGGCCTCCTTAAACTGCGATCCCAGAAGGTAGCCCAAAAGCGGCATCCCAGATTGGAATCCACCGAAATACAGGCCTGCGATGACTGCATTGTTCCAGTTCATCTTTGGCATGCATAATCCTTTGCAGATGGAGACGGCAAAGGCATCCATGGATAAGGCTACCGCGATGATGAACAATTCTAGTAATGACATGTGATATTCCTCCTAAGTATAGGCTTAATAAATATATGCCCCGGAAAAAAAGGATAGAATTAATCCTTTTTATTCAACCGTATTTTTTCCAGATATTCAAACAGCTCCGGGTCTACATTATCAAAGAGGCGGTTTTTCTTTGAGGGAATTCTCTCCAGATGTTCCTTCTTAATCTCAGTATTCGTCTCTTCGATTTCTTTTTTTAAATCCCTGGCGGAGAGGCGGGGGCTGCCTGTTCCCCGGATGATGATCTGCTCTAGCTTGTCCGAGGTGGCTACCCGCACCTGAAACTGCCTGCCGATCTGTTGGGA
>DEYX01000035.1 GCA_002365025.1 Hungatella sp. UBA3147
TTTACCGTAACATTATGCCGCTTTTCATTTACCATTGACGTTATTTAAGTGATAAAGTTAATATAACCTAAAGAAAGCGAGGAGGAAGTGTATGAAGATCTTAGCCATTACGGCATGTACGGCAGGAATCGCCCATACGTACATTGCCAAGGAAAAACTGGAAAATGCAGCAAAGGAATTGGGAGACTATATCAAGGTAGAGACTCAGGGCTCCATTGGGGTGGAAGATGAGCTTACCCCTGAGGATATCCGTGATGCGGATGTGATTTTGATTTCCGCGGATATCCGGGTAAACAAAGACCGTTTTGCAGGAAAACCGGTCGTGGAGATTCCGATCAGCATGGTAATGAAATCTCCCAAAGGGGTGATTTCAAAGATTCACGAAAAATTGGGGAAGTAGCCGGAACGAAGCAAAGAAAAGAATATGGAGAAAGAGGGGAATACAATGGCAAGGCAAAAACTTGATATTAAAAAACATGTTATGACTGGAATTTCTTATATGATCCCTATTGTTGTATGCGGGGGAATTCTCTGTGCACTGGCAAAAGGGTTTGGCGGATATGACATCGGCAATGCCGTAGAGGCAGGGGCAACACCGTTTACAAATTTAAATCCCTTTTCCTGGTTAGGCTTTTGGTGGGGAGTGAATAAGTTAGGTTCCGTAGCAATGGATTTTGCGGTAGCTGTGATGACGGCCGGTGTGGCCTATTCGATAGCGGGGCGGCCTGGAATTGTGCCTGGTATTGTAATCGGCTACTGTTCGTCCCAATCCAAGGCAGGATTTCTTGGGGGACTGCTCATGGCCTTTATCATCGGTTACTTTGTAAACTGGATGAAGACCTGGAAGCTTCCAAAATGGTGCGTAGGGCTGATGCCGGTTATGTTCATACCGGTGATATCGACCGTGGTATGCGGCATGATTTTCCTCTGCGTGTTCTCAATTCCACTTTCCTTTATTATGAATGTGTTCCAGCAGTGGATTATCTCCTTAAACGGAGGAGCAAAGGCTGTAATCGGTGGGGTTATCGGCGCCTGTATGGGATTTGATATGGGCGGACCCATTAACAAAACTGCTTCCATGGCTGCTAACGCTCTGGGAACAGATGGAATTAACGGTCCTATGGCGGCCAAGATCATCGGAGGTATGACCCCTCCTATCGGAATATTTATCGCAACTTTATTAAGGAAAAACAGGTTTTCAAAAGTGGAACTGGAAACTGCTAAAACGGCGCTTCCTATGGGTCTTTGCTTTATTACAGAAGGTGTTCTTCCCTTTGCGGCAGCGGATCCTGCAAGAGTAATCCCCAGCAGCATGATCGGTTCTGCTGTGGCCGGTGCCATTGCAGTAGGAATGGGCTGCGAGTCAGTAGCAGGTCATGGAGGTATATTCGTTGTTCCTATGATGAAGAATCCCCTGTGGTTTTTAATTGCCCTGGTGATTGGGTCTTTGGTGACAGGAGTAATCTATGCAGTTCTTAAGCGTCCTTTAGACGAACAGGTGGAAAAGGAAGAGGAAGAACTTGACTTTGAACTGGATATTAATATCCAGTAAGACTGAGGATAATATGGAACGCCCTGCGGGCATACCTTTATGCCCAGAAAACATGGGCATAATTAAGGAAAGGAAGAGAAAAGCATGTTAGTATCAATGAAAGCCATCCTAGATGATGCAAATAAAAATTACTACGGTGTTATGGCGATGAACAGCATTAACATAGAGATGGCCAGGGCGGGAATTATGGCAGCGGAAGAGGAGCATTCTCCCATTATCATGCAGTTTGGACCTGGACAGATGAAAAATCATGCTCATGCGGAAGAAATGCTTCCGGTGATAAGGGAGCTGGCGGCAAGGGTCCATGTACCGGTTGCCTTAAATCTTGACCATGGTTCTGATTTTCACACCATTGCGGACTGCATCAACCGCGGATTTACCAATGTTATGTACGATGGTTCCTCTCTGCCTTATGAGGAGAATGTTAAGCGCACGGCAATCATCACTGCTCTTGCACATGGAATGGGCTGTTCCGTAGAAGGAGAACTGGGGCATGTGGGCCAGGCGGACCATGAGGATGATTCGGATACGGATTTGTATACCGATCCTGACCTTGCAATGGATTTTGTGGAAAAGACAGGTATTGATGCTTTGGCTGTGGCAATTGGTACGGCTCATGGGGCTTATCCCAAGGGAAAGATACCGAAGCTGGACTTTGAACGGCTTCATCTGTTAAAAGAGACGTTAAACATGCCATTGGTACTTCACGGCGGTTCCGGTTCCGGAGAAGAAAATTTAAGAAAAGCAGTAGCCGGAGGCATTAATAAGATCAATGTATGCACCGATGCCTTTGAAGCGGGAAAGAAGGCCATGCTTATAGAGATCGGGCGGAATCCGGAGACCGATTATATGCATCTGTGCATGGCGGCGGAAGCAGGGATCAAACAGTTTGTAAAGGACTATATGAAGGTGATCGGTTCCAGCGGAAGATATATATATGGAGCAGCAAAGCAGGCAGGAAATGAGTAATTCCTAAAGAATAGGGGTGTTTACTTGAAGGAAGATAAGATCGCATTATATAACAATAAAATATTGCAGTGCCTGATAAACGGAGAAACTTACACCATACTGCAGCTTGCCGATAATGTGGGATTATCTGAAAAAACGGTGAGGACCCGTATGAAACAGCTTGATGAATGGCTGGAGGCGGAAGGGCTTGGGAAAATAGAAAAAAGGCAGGGAACCGGAATATGGCTGGAACTTGACGGCAGGCAGAGAAAGATCCTGGAAAGCCGCCTGGAGCATGGGGATGACCCTGCCGGGGATTTGGATAACCGGAATATACAGCTTATGGGCAAGCTTCTTAAAATGAAACCCGGAGAAGTCGTGACTCTTCAGCAGCTGGCAGACAGCCTCTATTTAAGCCCTCCCACCGTCAGCAATCTGCTGAAAGATATAAGGTCATGGTTTGAGGAACGGAACATAAAAATAACAGCCGTACGGAACAAAGGTATCTGCCTGACAGGGAAGGAGTACAGCTTCCGGATTGCAATCAAGGACTATATGCTGGACTTGCTGCCGGAAATCATGGAGGCGCTCTTTGGAACTTATGCACCGGGAGTGGATGCGGCCCGCATCCGGCGCATGATCGTGGAAGCGGAAAACGCCTGGCGAATCGAACTGGCCGACCATTCCTTTAAGATGGTATGGATCATGACCTGCCTCTCTGTTTCCCGGAAGGGTCTTGGCGATGGACTTCTTTCCAGCAATATGCAGGAGGAAAATATCCAGCGCTATAATGAATATTCCTTTGCCGAATCCATTTACCAGAGGATCGGAAGGGAATATCAGATTGACTTAACAGAGGATGATACCGTTCTTCTGGCGATGCTGCTGCTTTCGGCTAAAAAACTGAAAACTTTTACCGATGTCAGTGACGAAGATTATGCCATGCAGTATGATAAGAATCTGGAGCACTTTGTAAAACTGGTGATCGAAACCATTGGTGATCTGCTGGAAGCAGACCTTTCCGGGGACCAGATGCTGTATGAAGGCCTGTTGATCCATATGAGGTCAGCCATATTCCGGATGAAGTATTCCACGGTTGCGGGCGACAGTATAAGCAAGTATGTTAAGAACGAATATAAGCAGACCTTTCTGGCTGCCTGGTCGACCAGCAGCTTGTTTGAGGAGTATTACGATGTACAGGTGACAGAGGATGAACTGGCAGGAATCGCACTTTATATCCAGGCTGCCATAATCCGCAGAAAAAAGGGGAGACCCCTGACCGCACTGCTGGTGAGCCAGAGGGGCATGGCTGCCTGCCAGCTTTCCATTGAGATGATTAAATACAGTATTCCTGAGATCACGGACATACAGGCGGTCAGCCGCCATGATTTTAAATTGTCCCTTCATTCGGAAACGGATATCATTATCAATGGATCCGGCCTGGATTTAGATGATTCCAGGGTGGTTACAGTGGAAGACCGCATAAGCGAAAAGGAAATTGAGATCATACGGCGCAAGGCCGCCCAGGTTTCCAGGCTAAGGAATAAACCGGATTTCCAGTTTAACAGCTTATGCCATCAGTTGTTTGAGGTCGATTTAATCCTGGTAAGGCCTCAGGTCAGGGATAAGGACCAGCTGATCACCATGATGGTGAAGAGGCTGGAAGAAAAGGGAGATGTGACTCAGAATTATCTGGAAAGTGTATTTGACAGGGAAAGGGCTACAACGACTAGTATCGGCAGAGGCATCGCCATTCCTCATGGAAACATAGCAGAGGTGAATGAAGCCCGTATTGTGGTGGCTATTTTAGATAAACCGGTCAAATGGCATGAGGATATGGTTGATACCATATTCCTTCTTGCGACAAAAATGACGTCAAAATTTGAGATAAAAAGGACAAAGCAGTTTTATAAAGATTTTCTGCTGCTTACAGAGAATGACGAGAATATGGAGGCAATGAAACGGCTGGAGTCATCTCTGGAAGTCTATCAGTATTTTATCAAGTAAGGGGAGAAACAAGATGGCAGTAAAAGAGATTCTGGATAAGAGAGTCATTGATTTAAATATGAAAGCAGTTAATAAGGATGAGGTGATCCGCCATCTGGCCGGCCTCTTAAAGAAGGCGGGATACGTGGAGGATCTGGAAGGCTACATTAAGGATGTATATTTAAGGGAAGAGGAAGGAATCACAGGGATCGGAGGACATGTGGCCATTCCCCACGGAAAATCCGATTTTGTGGATAAGGTAGGGATTGCAGTGGGCAGAACGGAGCAGATGGTGGAATGGGAGTCCTACGATGAGGAGCCTGCGGACCTTTTCTTCCTGTTTGCAGTACCCTCCGATAGCGAAGGTTCCAAAGACCATCTTCGCCTGATTGCAGAATTGGCGGGTAAGCTCGGAAATGAGACCATCATGGGAAAACTGCAGGCTGCGTCTACTTATGAAGATTTACTGGACGCATTTTCATAAAGGAAGATCATGGAGGTTTGGTTATGGAAATGAGAGAGATAGGAAAATCTGGAATCAGGACCAATGCCCTTGCCCTGGGCTGCTGGGCAATCGGCGGCGGAGAATGGTGGGGAGCCAATGACGATGAAATGTCAGTGAAAACCATCTTAAGAGGACTGGAACTGGGGATCAACTGGATTGACACTGCCAGGGTTTACGGCTTTGGACATAGTGAGGAAGTCATCGGGCAGGCGTTAAAACAGACGGACCGCAGCCGTGTCATCCTTTCTACCAAATGCGGACTCCAGTGGTATGACCATGGCGGAGAGGTGCATTTTACAAAAGAAGGCAATACCGTGAGCAGGGATCTATCACCCAACGCAATACGGAGGGATTTGGAACTAAGCTTAAAAGCCCTGGGAACGGATTATATTGATGTATATTACACGCACTGGCAGTGCAAAACCTATGGGAAGGTACCTGTGGCTGAGACCATGGGAGAACTTTTAAGAATGAAGGAAGAGGGAAAGATCAGGGCCATCGGAGCTTCCAACGTGGATCTGACAGTTCTTAAGGACTATGTAGCCGCAGGGGAGCTGGACGTGATCCAGGAAAAATTAAGCATCCTGGACAGGAAAGCGGAAACAGACCTCCTTCCATTCTGCGAAGCAAATGGGATCACCCTTCAGACCTATTCCCCTATAGAACAGGGACTTCTTGCCGGGAAAGCCCCGGATGATTATATACCAGCAAAGGGAGAAGTCCGGGACGGAAAAACCTGGTGGAAGCAGGAGAATATCAGGACAGCAAATGAGATGCTGGCAGGCTGGAAGGACTTAACGGATAAGTACCGGTGCAGCCTTGCAAACCTGTGCATCAAGTGGAATTCCATGGTTTCTCCTAATATCAATGTGCTTTGCGGAGCCAGGAAACTGTCCCAGATCGAGGATACTGCAAAATCCATGGACATTCCTATGTCACAGGAGGATTATTTAAGGATGAGAAGGGATGCGGACAAGGCAATAGGAAAACAGGTTTAGAAAAATAAACAGACGGAGAGGAATGGAAACAAATGAAAATTGCATTATTAAATGAATTCAGTCAGTCGCCGAAGAACGGCATTATATTAAAGGAGTTAAAATCAGTAGCAGAACCAATGGGGTATCAGGTATATAATACAGCTATGGAAAAACCCCTGTCAGACCAGGATGTGCCTGAGGCATACACCAAGGAAAATCCCAGGCTTACTTATTTGCATTTAGGCATTCAGGCAGCCCTTCTTTTAAATTCAGGGGCGGTTGATTTTGTAGTCACCGGATGCGGCACGGGACAGGGGGCATTGATGTCCTTAAATATGTATCCGGGAGTCGTGTGCGGCTACTGCATTGAGCCAACGGATGCCTATCTGTTTTTGCAGATCAATAACGGAAATGCTTTGTCTCTTCCTTTTGCCAAGGGCTTTGGCTGGGGAGCGGAGCTTAACTTAAATAATATTTTCACCAGGGCTTTTGGTTCCCCAAAGGGAATGGGATACCCGGAAGACAGGAAAGAGGCGCAAAACAGGAATGCCAACCTTCTTTTTGAGGTAAAAAAACAGGTGGCAAAACCACTTTTGGAGGCTCTTAAATCCCTGGATCCCCAAATGGTAAAGGAATGCATGATTCCAAGATTTCTTGATTGCTTTTATGAGGGGTGTAAGGATGAAGAGATCAAGGCTTTTGTGGACCAGATGGCCGGGGAAGCAAATGGAAATTAATCATATGTTTTTACTCTATATGAAATTATTCCTGTAGATAAAACACAAGGTGTCTTTTTTGAGAAACATGTTCCTAAACGGTATGTCATGTTACTGGATGGGCCGCCTCTGTTTTCTTACCCTCTTTTTTGTATTATAATTTTCATATAAAAGGAGGGCTTTATATGAACAAGAAAATTAAGATTGTAACCATTGGAGGCGGTTCCAGTTACACTCCTGAATTAATGGAAGGGTTTATTAAGAGAAAAGACGACCTTCCCATAAAAGAAATCTGGCTGGTTGATATTGAAGCAGGAAAAGAAAAGCTTGAGATTGTCGGGAATTTGGCAAAGCGTATGGTGAAGGCAGCAGGACTTGACTGGGAGATCCACCTGACATTAGACCGGCGGGAAGCTCTTAAGGATGCAGATTTTGTCACGACTCAGTTTCGTGTCGGCCTGTTGGATGCACGTATCAAGGATGAAAGAATCCCATTATCCCACGGAATCCTGGGCCAGGAAACCAATGGTGCAGGCGGTTTGTTCAAAGGAATGAGGACCATACCGGTTATTTTGGACATCTGTAAAGACATGGAGGAACTGTGCCCGGAAGCCTGGCTGATCAACTTTACGAATCCGGTGGGCATGGTCATGGAGGGAGTGAACCGTTACAGCGGCTTCCGGAAGTTCATCGGGCTGTGCAACGTCCCTTATGGAATGCATAAAGCGGTGGCAGATCAGCTTGGAAGGCCTATGGAGGAGGTGAATGTCACCATGGGCGGTCTGAATCATATGGTTTACGTGACCAGAGTGGAGGCAGATGGAAAGGACATAACGGAAGACGTGGTCAGCCATTGGGGGGAAGGCGGCGTTGTGAAAAATATAAAGGCAGTCAGCTGGGACAAAGATTTTGTTAAAGAGCTTGGAGTGCTGCCATGCTCCTATCACAGATATTATTATATGGCAAAAGAATATCTGGAAGAAGCCCTGGAAAAGTATGAAAAACATGAGACAAGAGCAGAGCTTGTGGAACAGGTGGAAAAAAAGCTGTTTGAGCTTTATCAGGACCCTGAATTGGATGAAAAACCGGAATTACTTTCTCAGCGGGGCGGTGCTTATTACAGTGATTCTGCATGTAATCTGATCCATTCCATTTATAATGACAAGGGAGATATTCAGGTAGTAAACACCGTAAACAGGGGTGCCATAAAAAACTTCAAAAATCATGAAATCGTGGAAGTCAGCTGCAGGATAACAAAGGATGGACCGGTTCCGGTAAACGGTGTGGAACTGCCATGGACGGTCCACGGTCTTTTGCAGCAGATCAAATCTTTTGAAATAGCCGGGTGCCGGGCGGCCATAACCGGAAGCCCGCAGAAGGCCCTGCTGGCACTAATGATCAATCCCCTGGTGGGATCCCAGAAAGAAGCAAAGGCCGTGCTTTATGAGCTGCTGGAAGCACATAAGGAATATCTGCCTCAGTTTTTCAGCCATAAGGAGTGATTTGGATGATATTTTTGGATCTGAACAAAGAGAATGTAGGAACCGCCTATGAATTGTTTGAAGATGCGGTACGTGCAAAAGAGGTATTGTACTGTCCCTTTGAAAGCCAGAGTGACTTTTTAAAGTTTTTTATGGAAGACCAGGCAGAAAAAGTGCACAAAATCACCATTCTGGAAGAACACGGCTGGGGATTTGCGTCCGGCTGCTTTTTAAGCGGCGAGAGCAGAGCCTATCTTTCCATGATTGCTGTAAAAAAGGAAAAGCAGAGACAGGGAATCGGAAAAGCAATGCTTGCCTGCCTGGAAGACAGACTACGTAAGGAAAGCGCAGTTTCAAGGATAGAAATTGTTTTCTTTAATCCCATGACCTTTCCCTGGCAGATTCCGGGGAAAAAGGCGGCAGATCACCCCAATGCTCCGGGAGTGGACGTGGGAAGTAATGCCTACCTCTTCTTCAAAAACTGCAGATACCGGGATTATGCCATGCAGAACAGCTATTATTTAGACCTTGATGATTATTCTGAGCCTGATTTTGCGGCAGACATCAAAGAAAGGTTGGAAAAAGAGGATATTACAATAGAGATTTATAATTCTGACAGGCATTACGGCATGGAAGAAATGATACATAAGTTCCAAAATCCTTTGTGGGAAAAAGACATTCTGGGGGAGGCGGCAAAGGGAGAAAACAGCCGTCCCATTCTGATCGCAGCACACAATGGCAAAGTGATCGGCTTTACAGGTCCGCTGGATGTTGAAAAGAGTGGAAGGGGATATTTTTGCGGAATCGGGGTGGATCCCGATTACCGGGGGAAAAGGATATCAACAATCCTGTTTTGCAGGTTATGCATAAGCCTGAAGGAAAAGGGGGCAGATTTTATGAGCCTTTTTACAGGAGAAAATAATCCGGCAAGAAATATTTATGAAGCTGCAGGTTTCCGGATTGTAAGGACCTGGGCGGATATGAGGAAGGAATGGAAAGACGGATGAATGGAGAAAGAAAGTGCATCATGGCGATAGGAGGCCATGTGGGAGATGCAGAGCTGACTAGCGGTGGATTTCTGGCGACTATGGCACTTAAGGATTACCAGATCGTTACCGTGGCATTAACCGGCGGGGAAAGAGGGAATCCGCCTGATAGGTCTGTGGAAGAATACAGAATACAAAAAGAAATGGAAGCCGTTTCCTTTGCCAAAATGCTGGGAGGGGAGGCAGTGGTATTCCCTTATAAAGATGGAGAATTGCCGGACAATGAGGAGGTAAGGTTTCGGCTTTGTGATATGATCCGGCAATACCGGCCTACTGCATTGCTGACCCATTGGAAGAACAGCATGCACAAAGATCATGAAACAACCCACAGGATTGTTAAGGATGCTCAGTTTTTCGCAGGACTTTCCGGACTTCAGAGGGAAAACAGCGCTCATTTTGCAAAAGGGCCCTACTATGCGGAAAACTGGGAAGATTCGGCTGGCTTTGAAAAATATATTTATCTGGAAGTTTCAAAGGAAGGTTTTGAACTATGGAAAAAAGCCATTGACACCCATTGGTTTGCCGTGCACAGTTCATCGTTTCCCTATAAAGAGTATTATGAGCATCTCATGAGAGTAAACGGCTGTCTGGCAAGAACCGGATACGCAGAGGCATTTGATATGGATCAGGAACAAAAAAAGGTGATAGTATCAGAATTATAAAGAGGGTCAATATGGTAAAAAACGGGATCGATTGTGTGGACCGCTGGCATAAGGTTTTAGATGGGAAACGTCTTGGTCTGATCACTTCCATTTCAGGCGTTGACAGGCACTTAAATTCTACCATCGACATACTTCATAAAAAATACCGGCTGACAGCCCTGTTTGGACCGGAGCACGGAGTCAGAGGAAATGTTGGCGCAGGCGGTGATGTTGAGGACTACATAGACACGGATACCGGATTGCCGGTATATAGCCTGTACCGGAAAAATTCAAAGAGGCTGACATGGGATATGTTAGATAAAGTGGATGCCGTAGTATATGATATTCAGGATCTTGGAGTCAGATATTACACCTTTATATCAACGATGATCTATGCGTTAGAAGAGTGCGCTAGATATGAAAAAGAGCTTATTATACTGGATCGCTATAATCCTCTTGGGGATCTGGCGGAGGGTAACTGCTTAAAACCCGGATTTGAAAGCTTTGTAGGGGTTTATCCTCTGTGTATGCGCTATGGTCTTACGGTGGGAGAGCTGGCCCTTATGGTAAATGAGGAGAAAAACCTTGGCTGCCGGCTGACGGTAATTCCCTGTGAGGGCTGGAACAGGCATACCATGCATCCGGAGACCGGTCATGTGTGGGTGATGCCAAGCCCGGGAATTCCAAGATATGAGACTGCCCTGGTATATGCGGGAACCTGCCTTTTTGAAGGAACAAATATATCAGAAGGAAGGGGAACTACGGCACCTTTTGAAATAATCGGAGCGCCATTTGTAGATGCAGGTAAGCTTGTAAAGCATATGACAGAAAAAAGGCTTCCAGGCGTGTTGTTTTCCCCTGCTTATTTTACACCCTTTTTTTCAAAATTTAAGGGAGAAGCCTGCGAAGGAATCCATATTCATGTTACGGACAGCCGGGCCTTCCGGTCCACGATTTGCGGTCTGGAGCTTCTTGATGCAATAAAGACTATTTATGAAGACCGTTTTTCTTTTCTGGATCCTTATGGGGGAAGCACCAGGCGGATGGAAGATCTTTTGTTCGGATCAGATCAGCTGACAAAGAATACCTCTTCAATAGAAGAATTGCTGGCCGGATTTGAGAGGGATGCAAAAGCGTTTTCAGAGCGCAAAAAAGCATATCATCTTTATAAATGAAAGAGGTGACTGGAGTATGGGGGAAATGACATTAAAACAAAAGATCGGACAAATGATCGTGGCTGGTTTTCCAGCCGGAGAGTTAAGGGAAGACATGATACAGCTGGTAAGAGAGTATAAGGTTGGGAACGTTATCTTGTTTTCCCATAACATAGAAAGCAGGAACCAGCTAAAGGGACTTTGTGAGTCCATTCAAAGGCTGGTAAAGGAAGAAACAGGAGAATATGCCTTTATCACCATCGACCAGGAGGGTGGAGTTGTAAGAAGACTTCCCGAAGGATCGGTCAGCATACCGGGAGCAATGGCTCTTGCACAGACCGGAGATAAGGAAAATGCATATGAGGCGGCTCTTCTTACGGGGCAGGAATTAAGAGAGCTGGGAATCAATTTCAATCTGGCTCCGGTACTGGATATTAATAACAACCCGGATAATCCGGTGATCGGTGTGCGAAGCTTTGGACCGGATAAGGCCGTGGTAACTGAATTTGGCTGTGCAATGGTGAAAGGATATTTAGATTCCGGAATCTTGTGTTCGGTGAAGCATTTTCCGGGCCATGGCGATACGGCAGTGGATTCTCATCTTTCCCTGCCCAGCATCCGGAAATCCTATGAAGAGCTGGAGCAGGAGGAGCTGATTCCTTTTATAGAAGCCTTCCGGCGGGGAGCCACAGCCGTAACCCTTGCCCACATTTTGTTTCCCAAAATAGAAAAAGAAAATTTACCGGTAACTATGTCAGAAACCATGATCCGGGAAATCTTGAGAAACAGGCTGGGATTTGAAGGACTGGTGATTTCTGATTGCCTGGAAATGAATGCCATTAAAGAATACTATGGTACTGCTTCCGGAGCCCAAAAGGCCATAATGGCAGGTGTGGATCTTGTATTCATTTCCCATACGGCAGGTCTTGCAGCGGAAGCGGCCAGGGAAATAGAGAGGGCAGTGGAGTCCGGCGAGATTCCATTATCCCGGATAGATGATGCTGTGGAACGGATCCTGGCATTCAAAAAAAGATATGCAGTGACCAATACAGTTGTAGGAAAAAAGTCCCTTAAGGAACCGGGAGAGTTTGTAAAATCACTGTTTCGCGACAGCATACGGTTTTCGAACCGGGAAAGGGGATATGGCCATCTTCTGGGAGAAAATCCGGTATTTTTAAGCTGTTTTGCCTACCGTTCCACATTGGCCTCCAGCCATGTGATGGAGGATCTGCTGTTTGCTGCATATATGCAGGAAAGGTTTGGAGGAGATGCATATTCTTTTTCCATAGATCCGGATACAAGGGAAATAAACGAAATACTGGAAAAGGTAAACGGTAAGGGATATACCAATCTTGTACTTGGCACCTACAATGGACATTTAAACCGTGGTCAGAGTTTCCTGGCAAAAGAACTGGAAAAGTTAAAGATACCGATGGTTATGGCGGCATTTCGAAATCCCTATGATCTGGATGAAGTCGGTGATGAGGTTGATAAAATTGCGGCTTATGAATACAGCAGACAATCCTTTGAGGCGGTGGTGTTTTTGTTTAAGCAGTGAAGATGTAAAAGGGGAAATTCCATAGAACTGTATATAAATCCCTTTATCAAAGTAACGGAGAGAACCGTCTGCAGGATGTCTGCAGACGGAATACAGTTAATTCATAATGCTGATACTGGATACAGTATCTCCATCTAAAGTGATTCGTACCACGGTGGTGGCATTGCTGTTTGTGCTGCAGCCGGTGAGCTCCAGGATGCAGATGCCTGCACATAATAGGTTTATTCTATTTTTTTCAAGCTTCTCACACCTTTCATGGTTTTGATTTCATATAGGGTGTATCTGATGTGGTCGATTATAACGCACGTTTCTTAAAAAGAACTGAAAAATTTATATGAATTTACCATCTTCAGGAATTCTTAACGTCTATCTTCCCATTCTCAATCTTTTCTCATACAATATAAACATTCTTTGTAGTGATACTTATCCCTTTTGAGGGTGGAGCTTCCTCGCCAATAGTAAGCATTTGTTTGATTTCATATAAATCAAGAGGCGGATGCAGCAGAAGTATATCATGAAATAATTGTTACTTTCCCCGTAGTATGTTAAAATGTTTTCATTAACAAAAGGAGGGATTGTTATGAAACGTTTGGAAACTGACCTTCATCTCCATTTGGATGGATCATTATCCATTGAGACTGTAAAGCTGCTTGCGGCGCAGGTCGGATATGACTTTGAAGGACAGGGCGGAAGGAAAAGCCTTGTTGCAGGGGAAAACTGTGAAAGCTTAGTGGATTATTTAAAGTGCTTTGATCTGCCGGGGATGCTGCTTCAGACAGAAGAAGCTCTGGAACTGGCTTCCTATCATTTGACAAAAGAGCTGGCTTCCCAGGGACTGATTCTCAGTGAAATCCGTTTTGCTCCACAACTCCATACGGGAAAGGGACTGACAAAGGAAAAAGCTTTAGAAGCGGTCATAAGAGGAGTGAGGAAGGGCACAGAAAAGTCCCATATGCATGCAGGGATCCTTCTTTGTGCAATGGTAAACGGGCCGGACCGGGAAAATGAGGAAACCTTTGAACTGGCCCAGGCCTATCTTGGGAAAGGCGTGGTGGGAGTGGATCTTGCAGGGCCGGAGGGTATGATCCCCATGGAGCACTTTGAGCCTCTTTTTAAGGAGGCCGGCCGGAGAGACATTCCGTTTACCATACATGCGGGAGAGTGCGGTGATTATGAAAATATCACAAAAGCGGTCCATTACGGAGCAAAGAGAATCGGACATGGATGTGCCGCAATCAAGTCAGAGGCATGTATGGACCTCTTAAAAAAGGAAAAGATTACCTTAGAGATGTGTGTGATCAGCAACCTTCAGACAAGGGCCGTTCCTTCCATAGAGGAGCATCCGTTAAAGGCCTTTTATGACTGGGGAATCAGGGTTACCTACAATACGGATAACATGACTGTTTCAGATACCACACTGGAAAAGGAAGCAGAGCTCATAAAGAAATATATGGGATTTACGGAAGCGGATCTAAGACAGATGAACCGGTATGCTCTGGAAGGAGCTTTCCTTGAAAATAGACAGAAAGAAAAAATATTTGCATTTTTCGACAATAATAATTATAATGAATGATAACTACGTTTAAAAATAGGTGGAAACCAGGAACGCAACAAAAGGGTGACGGCATATGGCAGATAATCCAATGATGGAAAAGAATAATTTGGCGGCTTTGGAAAAGGAACGTCCGGAAAAGCGGAAGGTGGATGTGGATCTGGAAGCTCCGGCTGATTTTACCAGCCCGGACTTACTTTATGAAGAATTGGTCCGCAGTATAAGGAGATATCACCCTTCCGATGATATCACCATGATAGAAAAGGCATATCATATTGCGGATAATGCGCATAAGGACCAAAGGCGCAAATCGGGTGAACCGTATATCATTCACCCTCTTTGTGTTGCCATTATTCTGGCTGATTTAGAGATGGATAAAGAGACCATTGCCGCCGGGATCCTTCATGATGTGGTCGAGGACACGATCATGTCCTTAGATGAGCTGAAGGCGGAATTCGGGGAAGAGGTAGCCCTTTTAGTGGACGGCGTCACCAAACTGACCCAGATATCCTGGTCCATGGATAAGATGGAGATCCAGGCTGAGAACTTAAGGAAGATGTTTTTAGCCATGGCAAAGGATATCCGCGTCATTATCATCAAATTGGCGGACCGCCTCCACAACATGCGGACGCTGCAGTACATGAAGCCGGAAAAACAGAAGGAAAAGGCAAAGGAGACCATGGAAATCTATGCTCCCATTGCCCACCGCCTTGGTATTTCAAAGATTAAGATCGAGCTTGACGATCTGTCCTTAAGATATCTGCAGCCGGAAATATATTATGAGCTGGCAGAGAAAATATCTTTAAAAAAGGATGCCAGAGAAACTTTTGTAAAGAGCATTGTAGATGAAGTACAGGAACATTTACGGACCGGCGGGATCGAAGCCAGAGTAGATGGCCGTGTGAAGCATTTTTTCAGCATCTATAAAAAGATGGTGAACCAGAACAAGACTCTGGACCAGATTTATGATCTGTTTGCGGTTCGTATTATCGTTGACAGCGTAAAGGACTGCTATGCCGCACTTGGGGTGATCCATGAGATGTATAAGCCCATTCCCGGCCGTTTCAAAGATTATATTGCAATGCCGAAACCCAACATGTACCAGTCTCTTCATACCACTCTGATCGGAAACAATGGGCAGCCCTTTGAGATCCAGATCCGTACTTATGATATGCACCGTACCGCAGAATACGGTATTGCCGCCCACTGGAAGTATAAAGAGAGCGGAAGCGGACAGGTGGCAGCAGGCAAAGAGGAAGAGAAGTTAAGCTGGCTGCGCCAGATCCTGGAATGGCAGAAGGACATGTCCGATAACAAGGAATTCTTAAACATGGTAAAGGGAGATCTGGATTTATTCTCCGACAGTGTTTACTGCTTCACTCCTTCCGGGGATGTGAAGAATCTTCCCGCCGGCTCTACGCCCATTGATTTTGCATACTCCATACACAGTGCGGTAGGCAATAAGATGGTGGGATCCAGGGTCAATGGAAAACTGGTGAACATTGATTACGTGATCGAAAACGGTGACCAGGTGGAGATCATCACTTCCCAGAACAGCAGGGGCCCCAGCCGGGACTGGCTGAATATAGTGAAAAGCACCCAGGCCAAGAACAAGATCAACCAATGGTTTAAAACAGAGCTGAAAGAAGATAACATCCTTCGCGGCAAGGAAATGGTGGACCGCTACTGTAAGACAAAGGGAATCAATTATTCTGAGATCAGCAAGCCGGAATACCAGGAAAAGGTCATGAAGCGTTA
>DEYX01000033.1:0-3642 GCA_002365025.1 Hungatella sp. UBA3147
GCTCTCATGACCCCCTGCCGCAACAAGACCTGCAATATGTGCCATATCTACCATAAGATAAGCGCCCGCCTTGTCAGCAGCCTCCCGGAATCTCTTAAAATCAATGGCTCTTCCGTAGGCACTTGCACCTGCAACAATCAATTTCGGTTTGTGTAAAATGGCAAGCCTTTCCATCTCATCATAATCAAGAAAGCCCTCATCATCTACGCCGTAAGGGATGATATTAAAATACAAACCGGAAAAATTAACAGGGCTTCCATGGGTTAAGTGACCGCCATGGTTTAAATTCATTCCCATGACCGTATCCCCAGGCTGCAGCATGGCAAGAAAAACCGCCATGTTGGCCTGAGCTCCGGAATGAGGCTGGACGTTGGCATAATCACAGCAAAATATCTTTTTTGCACGCTCTATGGCAATGGTCTCAACAATATCCACATCCTCGCAGCCGCCATAATAACGCTTTCCCGGATAACCTTCTGCATACTTATTAGTAAGCACTGTTCCCATTGCCATCATAACCGGTTCAGAAACAATATTTTCCGATGCAATCAATTCCAGATTTCTTCTCTGTCTTGCGCACTCCTTTTCAATGGCTTCTCCCACTTCCTTATCATAACCGGTGATAAATTTCATAACCTCATTTACCATGTCCATTCCCTCGCCTTTCCTTATGTTTATTTAATCACCACAGTTTTATATTAAAAAAATGTGGCTGAATATTACACTTTCTGTCACAAGTTTAATTCATAGTGAATCTTTTTGCAAGGTATTTCATCCATACTTTCTCCGCTATAGACTCTTTGGAATCTTATAATTCCTTATTACAATCTGCAGATTCTTATTCCCGTTATATTCATTTACAGCAGGATAATAGATGACATCTAGGACCCGGCTGTCTCCAAGCTCTTCCAAAAAAGAATCTCCGTCAGCAAACAGCATGGCATCCATTGGCGTCCCCTGGTCCGTGGCAAGAGAAAACTTCACTACATTTCTGTTTTTCCCCAAAACACGGACACTTCGAATATAAAGACCCTTTTGGGCAAACAAAGGCTTCTCATTGCCCTGGCCAAATGGTTCTAAGAGCTCCAGTTCTTCGATCAAAGGCTCATCTATGTACTCCAGAGGCATGGGAACATCGATCCATACCTTTCGTATGAAATCCTCTTCCGTCAGCCTTGCCTGTTCATTTAGGCATTTCCTGAATTCATCCACATGCTCTTTAGGAAGGGATAAGCCGGCTGCCATCGGATGACCGCCGAATTTTAGCAGCAGATCCTTCACCTCAACCAGGGCATCAAACATATGGTAAGTCTCAATGGAACGGCCGGAGCCTTTGACGCACTCCTCCCCATCCGTCAGGACAAAAGCAGGTTTCTGGAAATACTCCCGCAGCCGTCCGGCAATGATCCCTGCCAGGGATTCATGACACTCCGGTAAATACACCACCAGAACCTTATCCTCTCCATAAAGGGCTTCCACCTGTTCCACTGCCTCAATGGTCCCCTGTTTTGTCATGGTCTTTCGCTGGTCATTTAACGCTTTTAATTCCAGAGCCATTCGATCTGCCTCTTCTTCCTCCTGGCAAAGAAGCAGGGATAAGGCCAGCTTGGCCGTCTGAAGGCGGCCTCCCGCATTTAGGCAGGGTCCGATTACAAACCCGATCTGATAGGCAGTGATCTGATCCTTGTCCAGATCGTTCCTCTCAATAAGCTTTAAAAGTCCCAGGCTCTTTGTCTGTCCGATCCGTTTAAGCCCTTCCTTAACAATGATCCGGTTCTCATCCTGAAGCTTCATCACATCGCCCACGGTTGCGATGGCTGCGAACTCCACCATCTCAAGCCATTTCGCCAGAGGCACATGAAATTCCTCATAAAGAGCCTGAACCAGTTTATAGGCCACCAATCCTCCGCAAATATCAGGAAAAGGATACTGGCACTCCTCCTGTTTTGGGTTTACCACCGCATCTGCGGGAGGCAGAATCTCCTTGCCGTCCTCTTTCATAATATCATGGTGGTCCGTGATAAGAACCGTAAGACCCAGCTCCTTTGCAAGCCTGATCTGCCCCACTGCGGCAATTCCGTTGTCACAGGTGAGTATGGTATCAATACCATCTGCTGCCGCTGCCCGGATAATGGATTCATTGATTCCATAGCCATCCTTTAACCGGTCCGGGATCTCATAATCCACCACAGCTCCCACCTGAGACAGAGCCTGGTACAAAAGATAAGTGGAGCAGACTCCGTCAATATCATAATCCCCTACGATCCTTATAGGCCTTAACTGCTCAGTCTTTTCCTTAAGGATCGCCACGGTCCGGTCCATATCCTTAAGAAGATGAGGGCTATATAGATCCTTTAACCCACCGTATAAGTATTTCTCCACCGCTTCATGCCCCATCACATTCCGGTTTCTTATGATTCTCGCAGTCACCGGGGTGATGCGGTAGCATCTTGCCATTTCTTCAAAATCAGCCCTTTTTGTCTGAAGCATCCATTTCTCTTCTGCCATGTTTCGTTATCTCCCTGCAAACGGCTCTTTTGGCCAGTTCTTCCTTTTCGTTTTCTGCTGGTAAGTCTCCTGTTACCCTTTCCTTTCGCTTTTTCGCCGCATCAAGCCGGCTCATTAAGCTGGTAATGGAATAGAGAATGGGCGCAAAATCGCCGCGGTAAGCATGCTCACAGGTGGATTTTACTTCAAAATTCTCACTTCCGATCTCCCGAAACAGGTATTTCTCATCATCGATGATATTCTTAAGCCGCTTAATCAGTTGGTTTACGGAATTTGTCAAAACTCCGATCTCGTCGTTGGAACGGTAGGGAAGGTATACCTCCAGATCACCGTTGGCAACTCTTCTGGTCCCTTCTACAAGGGCTTTCACAGGCTTATCAATGGCAATTATGATATAAATCACCAGAAGGGATATGATTCCGCTGATCAGGCAAATGGTTATGATTTTTATTTTCGCAAGCTGATTATAGAGATTATCTCCTTGAATGCTGGCCGCCTCGGCTCCCTTGCGGTTAAAATCTGCTACATTTAAAAGTCCGTTGCTTGCATCATCAAATAACTGTCTGGAATCCCCTATGATCATATCAAAAGCTTCCTGAGCATGGTTTTGGCGGCTTATAGCCAGCAGGCGGTCGCTGTACTTCAGATACTTATTCCAGTCCCCTTCCGCCGCCTCCATAAGCTTCCTGTCCGCTTCATTGGTGATATAAAGCTTATAATCTGAAAATCCCCGGGCAATATCTTCCCGGATCTGAACCATTTCTTCCTCCAGACGATCCATTTCCCTGCTGTCGCCGGTAATGGCGTGGTTATATTCCTTAATGCGATAGTCTGATGTCCTTGTATTCAGTTCCTCGGCAATGATGATGGCCGGCACCCAGGATTGGGAAATTTCTGTACTTGCTTCGTTGATCTGCCTGGCTGTTATTACAGATTCCGTTCCCATAAAGATCAGTCCCATTATGCTGATTCCCCCTAAAAGCAGGAGCTTTGTTTTAATATTAATATTTCTGATAAATTTCACCTTCATAACGCCTTAGTTCTCTCCTCCTTAACCGGTAATCCGGTAACTCTCTTTCCACAATCTCCCAAAATGCATTGGAATGGTTCATTTGAATGCGGTGTGCCAGTTCA
>DEYX01000033.1:3709-8783 GCA_002365025.1 Hungatella sp. UBA3147
GTGCCAGTTCATGCACCACCACATAATCGGCCAGTTCTTCCGGAAGAAGCACAAGCCTCCAGTTAAAATTTAAGTTCCCCCTGGCGCTGCAGCTTCCCCACCGGGTCGCCTGATCCCGTATTGCAATTTTCCCATAGTCCACATTCATGATTGCAGACCAGGTGGCTGCTTTTGCCTCTAAATATCCTCTGGCTTCCCGTCTGTACCAAAGCTTCACCGCCTCTTTAACCGCTGCTTCCTGCTCTTTCTCCTCATAGGATACAACCGGACCGGAAACCACCAGCGCCTCTTTTGTATCCTGTATACAAAAAGCTTTTTTCTTATGATCGGACTTAATATGAAGGAGCCGGCACTTTCCATAAAGAAGCACAGATGCCCCTTCCGTCCAATGAAAATCCGTCCTTTTCTCCAACGCTATTCGGATCGTTTCCACCTGTGCAAAGACCCAGTCTCTGTTCTTCTGTGCCAGCTCATGCCCTGCCTTAAAAGGAAAGCGCCTGGGAAGCCTGACGAAAACCTCTCCCGCTTTCGTGACCTGCAGGGCCATGGTACGCCTGTCTGATTTTATGATCCTGTAAGAACATTCGCTTCCGTCAACAAAGGAAATCACACCTGTTTCCCCTCTGCTGTCAGGACCTTTTGCTTCCATATATCTGATTCCCAACCCTTTTTCTTCCTCTTTTCTCTTTCCTCTGCTTAAACTCGTATTCCCAATTATAACGAATAAATGGAAAAGAAACAATACATAACTGAAAGGTCTGAAATGCAAAATAAGAGAACCCGGCAGGCAGGTTCCCTTATAACTGTCTTCCTACATATCATTCTTATTCCTTATGTTAAAAAACCGTCAGAGATTTCTTCCAGTCTTTCCTGATCCATAATCCGGTACCCCTTATCCTTCTTTAGTATTCCGTCATCACAAAATTTTTTCATGACAAAGAGTACGTGACGGTAGCTGATATTCATATACTCCGAAACCTCCGTATGAGATATGGTGTATTTCCCGTTCTGCTGATATTTAAGTATAAAGGAAGCAAGTCTCTTTTCCAATGAATAATTTAAGTATTCACTCAGCCGGTAGCTCCTAACCATCAGCTTATTGGAAATAGAGGACGCAAAATAAAAGGATACTTCTGCTTTCTCTTTGCAGATCTGCCTTAACCGGTCCAGTTCAAATTCCAGACAGATCACATCCTCTATCACTTTATTTTCTTTGATATAATCTTCCTGACGGAATATGGAAAGTTCCCCAAGCCAGTCGCCCTTCCCCGCAAAATCAAGAATGGAACGGCGCCCGTTCTCATGGTCAATATAGATTTTCACCATTCCCGATAGAATCAGATAGCAATGGGTGATACTCTCATCCACATGAAAGATATTCCTCCCCGCAGGAAAATGCCTTTCCTCCCCGGCCGCCGCAAGGCTGTCTGGTATTTCATACATATTGTGTTTTTCCATATATCTCCATCAACCTTTATTCCCAATATGATAATTCTCATAGTCATCAGTCTGTATTTATGGTATCATATTCCCGAGGTGAAAACAATGAGCAGAAAAAAAATAAACGACCTGGCCATAACGATTATATCCTTTTTATTTTTTGGCTTCGGGATATCGCTGCAGCTAAAGGCAGCTATCGGGCAAAGCGTCTTAAACGCATTGGCAGTAACATTATCTTACACCATTCAATTGAAGGTTGGCACCATACTCAATGGGATCAATACGCTGTTCTTTCTATCCTATTTACTTTTAAGACGTTCCCGTTTAAACTATAAGGATGGGATACAGATTATTGCAACCATTGCAAACGGATACATCATCAACCTGTTTCTGTATCACTTACTTTCTAATTTTACTGTGGAAAGCTATTTTTACAGAGTGATCCTTTATTTAATCGGCATTATAATTGCTTCCATCAGCCTGGGGGCCGTACTAGCAATCGGAATCGTAAAATTCCCTCTGGAAAGTATGTGCCTTATCATTAGTGAAGCATATAAAAAGAAGTTCACCGCTGTCCGTATGAGCTTTGATGTGATATTCTTAATCCTCACTTTATGCCTGACCTTAGTTTCACATACCCCTCTGCAAATAAGGGAGGGAACCGTTATCAGCATTCTTCTCCTGGCACCGCTGCTGGGGATCTGTCTAGACTTCTTTAAGAAACATTTAACTATGGAGGAAAAAATACATGTATCAGATTTATTTACTTGATATTGACAATACCCTGCTGGATTTTGACGCTGCCGAAGAGCAGGGCTTTATAAAGATGATCCAATCCTATCATTTGGACTTTAAGGATGAAATGCTGTCCCAATATAAAAAGATGAACCGTCATTTATGGGACTTATTAGAGCAGGGAAAGATCGGAAGAGAAGAACTTCTTAATACCCGCTTTCATGAATTCTTCCGCCTTTTTGACATGGAAATTAACGGAGAAGAGGCGGAAGGGCGTTACCGTGGGCATCTTGGAAACAACTCCGATTTAATCCCTGGCGCCAAGGAAACCCTGATCAAATTAAACGAGAGGGGGAAACATTTATACACCGCATCAAACGGTGTTTATTCCACCCAGATCCAGCGTCTTAAAAACGCCGGCATCTTTCATCTTTTCGAAGGAATGTTTATATCGGAAAAAGTGGGTTATGAAAAGCCATCCCTTCATTTTTTCCAGCACTGTTTTAAAAATATTCCGAACTTTGAAAAAGACAAGACCATCATGGTAGGAGACAGCATATCCTCTGACATTCAGGGTGCAGTGAATGCAAACATTGATTCCTGTCTTTTTAGCAGCTCCCCAGAGCCCCTGTCATCAACCGCAACTCATACCATTCACGATATAACCGAATTGTTAAACTTTTAACTTCTTCTATTCCATCATTGCCCGGCAGCTTCCGCTGCCGGGCTTTCTGGTCAATCAGGTATTCCCAATCCGAGCCCCTGCTTGATGGGGCTAAATCCCTTTCATGAACTTTGACGGCGATTTCAAGGTGTACTTCTTAAATACCGCACAAAAATGCTTATAATCTGTAAATCCCGTTGCATCGGAAACCTCGCCGATCCGGTATTGCCCGGTATTTAACAGAACAATGGCCTGGGAAATCCGGTACTTGTTTAAAAAGTCCAGGAAGGTCTGTCCGGTCACCTCTTTGAACTTCCGGCTTAAGTAGCTGGCGCTGACTCCCAGCTTATCTGATATGGATTCCACGCTCAGCTTGTCTCCATATCCTGACTTGATCTCCTGGATTGCCTTTGAAACATATTTGTTTTCTGAAAGGTCCAGCTGTATATAGTATTCCAGGTTCATGATCCCCGCGTCTGATTCCGCCTGCTCCATCACATACTCCACCTGGCGGCTGTTTGCGATTTCCTCACCCAGCCTTTTCATAAGGACCGCAAGCTTTTCTTCATCCACCGGCTTTAACAGGTATTCACTGACCCCGGCGGATATGGCCCTTCTTGCATATTCAAATTCCGCATAGCTTGTCAGAAGGATACTTTTAAACTTCACGCTCTTAGAGGCTTCCTTTATCATCTCGATCCCATCCATAAACGGCATGCAGATATCTGCAACGACTACGTCAGGCTTATACTCAAGGATCTTTGAAAGCCCCTCCTGTCCATTTGCCGCCTCAGCCACCACCACGCAGTCCATGCCCATCCAATCCGTGGTATAGATCAGTCCCTTGCGGATAATATCCTCATCTTCCGCTATCATCACCCGTAACATTATACTTCCTCCCTTTGTGCCGGAAGGGTCACCACCAGCGTTGTGCCAAGCCCTTCTGCACTGCGTATCTCCACTCCATAAGGCCTTCCGTAAAGGATCCTGCACCGTCTGTGAATATTGTAAAGCCCGGAATGCCGTTTGTTGTTTTCTTCCTGCTCCAATAAGGCCTGAATGTCACTTAAAACTCCTGGAGTCATTCCAATCCCATCATCCCTGCAGATCATGATCAGCCGGTCCTCGTGAATATAGGCCTTAAGCTCCACCCTTAAATTTTCCTGGTTGCCAAACCCGTATTTGACTGAATTTTCGATCATGGGCTGCAGTACCAGCCTGGGAATCCGGCAGGATAGTACCTCTTCTTCCACGTCAATCACATAGGAAAACCGCCGGTTAAACCGGTATTTTAAGATCGTCAGATAATTCTCCAGGTGCTCTAAATCCTCTTCCAGGGTAACCTCCGTCCTGCTGCCATCCAGGCTGTAACGCAGCAGGTTAGACAGACTGAACACCATCTTCCCGGCTGTCTCCGGCTGGATAATGCACATATACCGTATATTTTCCAGAGTATTAAACAGAAAATGCGGATTAAACTGGGACTCCAGCTGCTTATTCTGAGAAGCTGCCACCAGCTCCGTCATCTTTCTGTTATTCTCCATCTGCAGCTTTAAGCTGGCAATGGTTTCCCGGTATGCATCTGCTATGATCCGAAATTCATTTTCGCTTTCTATCTCTATGGAAGCGTCTAAATTCCCATCTCTGGCCTTTTCCATGACATGAAGGAGGAGGTAAAAATCCCTGGTCTTCCGTTCCGTCACCTTCTTCGTGCTGATCAGTACCCATATGGTCATCAGCACAAGAGCCGTTATGATAAGAGCACTGCTAAGCCCAAGGGAAAACACGATATTCTGGATATCTGTTACAGAATATATTAAAAACATGTTATGGTATGCCGGATGAACGGATATGAGAAACATCTTCTTTTCATAAGGCAGATACCTGCCTGCCGTCTCAAGCACCTTTAACACCTGGCTGCTGCTGCTCACCAGATAATAATTGCTGCTTAAATAAACCCAGCCAAACCGGTCTGCAATGATGGTTTGGCTTTCTGCCCGGTCAAGCGCCGGCTTAAACTGGCTGCTGTTAATGGTGAAAATTAAGTATCCCGCCTTTTTATCTCCCCGCATTACTGCCATGCCCATGGCAATATCCCGGTCCTGGCCTCTCCAGGCTTCCATTAAGCGTACTCTGGTTTCCCCCGGATTCTCATCCATGGCTCCGAACAATCCCCAGCGGATATCCTCCCTGCCTGATAAGTAATCCGGGATATCCTTTCTTGTGGATAACAGC
>DEYX01000034.1 GCA_002365025.1 Hungatella sp. UBA3147
ACCTAATCGTAGACGGTGATGAGGCAGTGCTCATCGACAGCGGAAGCCGGGATGATTTCAGTACAGTTATGCTGAAAGTTATGCGCACGGGAATCAGTCCTGGTAAGATCAGCCGCCTGATTTATCAGCACTATGATCCGGATTTATGCGGTAATATTCCTCATATAGAAATGCTCATTAACAGCGAAGATTTAAAAATTATCTCTCACCATGAAAACAATATTTTCATCAATTATTATTCCATGAGTACACCGAAGCTTTGCATTGAACAATTAGGATTTCATTTTGAATTTGCAAGCGGCAGGCGTCTTGAATTTATCAGGACGCCTTATTCCCACTCACCGGGCAGCTTCATTACTTATGATGTTAAGACGAGGACATTATTCAGCAGCGATATTTTCGGAAGCTATGATTACAACTGGGATTTATATACTAGGATCGGCGCGGAATGCAGGGACTGTTCGCCTTCTAAAATCTGCCCCATCACCCGGAAAGCATGCCAGATAAAGGGCATTCTGGACTTTCACCAGCGGATTATGCCATCGGAAAAGGCGCTGCAGTATGCTATTGAACGGATCGAGGAACTGGATATTTCCCTGATCGCACCTCAGCATGGAAGTATTCTTGATACACCTGCGGCACAGGAAGCCGTAATCAGAAAGCTGAAAGAATTGACTAATGTGGGGATCGACTATTTTCTTGAGGAGGAAGAAAATTGAGGCGGACAGACGCAGCCCTGCTGGGACAAAGAATCCTATTGGAACAGCCGGGTTCGGATGAATATGTAGAAGCCCTGCTTGATCATTTTGTAAAACAGGTGGATAACCAGACTTATACCGAACTGGTCTCGGAGATCATGGAGCGGTATGTAGATGTGTCAAAACAGCTGGAAATAAAGAGCAGGGAATTGGAGAAAAGTGACGCCTCCCGCCGGGAAGCCCAGGAAATAGCAGTAATAGGAAACTGGGAACTGAGCCTTTGCACAAAGAAGCTATGGTGGTCGGACACTATGTATAGAATACTGGAGACTGACCAGTCCGAAGAACCGGATCTGATAGTTTATTTTCAAAAGGTTTATCCCGATGATAAAAAACTGGTGAATCAAATTTATCATGATATGCAAAACGGAATGGTGCCTGCTGAATACCGGTACCGTCTGTTGATGGAGGGAGGCCGGATCAAATGGGTTCAGATCCGGTTTGTGGGATCAAAGGATTCCAGTGGAATGCTTACCAAAGTCCATGGCACGATCCAGGACATAAGCAGTACAAAAGCGATCGAGGAAAAGCTGGAGGAATATAATCACCATTTAGAAGATCTGGTACAGAAAAAGGTGGCGGAGGTATCCGCTTCTCAGATGGCTACGATCCATGCATTGGTAAAGCTTTCGGAGTCCAGGGATGATGAGACAGGAGAGCATATTGTCAGAACGTCACAATATTGCCGCCTCCTTGCGGAAAAGCTTTGGGAAATGAGGGCCCATCGTGAGGAAGTAGACCGGGCTTTTATAGACGGTATCGCCCAGGCCAGCCCTTTGCACGACATAGGAAAGGTGGGAATTCCGGATGGAGTTCTTCTAAAGCCCGGCAAATTGACGCCGGAGGAATTTGAAATCATGAAAACTCATACCACCATCGGATATCAGACCCTGGCCAGCATTGAAAAGAAGGATACAGGAAGTGCATTCATAAAAGTCGGTAAGGAAATTACACTTTGCCATCATGAAAAATGGGATGGGAGCGGATACCCAAAGGGGCTTAAAAGGGAAGAGATTCCAATATCAGCGCGTATTATGGCTTTGGCGGATGTGTATGACGCGCTGCGCTCAAAACGCGTGTATAAAGAGAGTTATTCCCACGAAAAAAGTTTGGGGATTATTACCCAGGGAAGAGGCAGTCATTTTGATCCTCTTTTAGTAGATCTTTTCCTTGAAAATGATTCCTCTTTCCGTGATATATTCGATGGGACTTTAGCCGGTAAGGAATAAACGGCTGAATGCATTTAAGTTATAAAAAGTCCGTGTTTTCCTTTGCCTTTGGAGAACACGAACTTTTATATGCCATTGGTTAGATTTCGTAATAATTGGCCTGGCCATCCAGTCTTTTTTGTTCTTCCACCAAATCTGCCAGGGTAATGCCGTCTACCACATCGGAGATCGCATGATCCAGCTTTTTCCATACCATGAGTGTGGCACAATTATGGGAACGGCTGCAGGGGTTGACTTCATCTTCCAGACATGATACGGGAACCAGACTTCCCTCTGCAAGGCGCAGGATCATGCCGACGGTATACTCCGAAGGATCCTTTGTCAGGTAATAACCGCCCTGGGCACCCCTTCTGCTTTTCACATACCCGGCCCTGCTTAAGATGGTGACAATCTGTTCCAGATATTTATCCGATATTTCCTGGCGTTCCGCCACCTGATTGATTTTTGTGCATTCGCCCGGATGAAGTGCAAATTCAAGCATCATACGAAGGGCGTAGCGTCCCTTGGTAGAAAATTTCATGGTAAAAAATCCCCTTCCTAATTATTCTTATCTGTTTAGTAGGATATAAAAATATTGTACACGAAACCACCTGGAAAGTAAACCTCAAATTATCCGGCTTCCCAATTTATAAAAATGGATGTATACTTATACTCATTAGAGAATTTGGAAAAGATGATGCCATATTTCTCCAGTTTTGGAACGGTGATGCGGTGTCATCCTATAACATGAATTACAACCATGCTGATGGACTGTGTTTACAGTATAAAGGCCAAGTGGATACCAAATGAAAGAAATGAACAGATAGGAGATAAAAAAGATGAAACATGGATATATACGTGTTGCCGCAGCAACCCCTGACGTAAAGGTAGCAGACCCGGAATTTAACAGGGAGCGTATTTGTGAGCAGATAAAAGAGGGAATTAAAAGACAGGCAAAACTCATGGTGTTTCCGGAGCTTTGCCTGACGGCCTATACCTGCGGCGATTTATTCGGGCAGGATGCCCTGTTAAGAAAGTCCCGGGAGGAGCTTAAAGAGATATTAAAGGCTACGGAAGGCCACGATCTTCTGTGCTTTATAGGCATGCCCTGGGAATGGGGAGGAAAGTTATATAATACGGCTGTTGCAATACAAAACGGAAGGATTCTTGGGATCGTACCGAAGACGAATCTGCCCAATTATTCAGAGTTTTATGAACTGCGTTATTTCCAGCCTGGAAATGAAATACCGGTGATGGTAAAATGGGAAGATGAACTGATTCCCATGGGAGCCAATATTCTTTTTGCATGTGAGGACATTCCCCAGCTTGTCGTGGCTGCAGAGATCTGCGAGGATGCATGGGTTCCAAATCCGCCGTCCATCCGTCATGCTACCGCCGGAGCAACGGTGATCGTAAACTGTTCTGCCAGCGACGAGACAACGGGTAAGGATATTTACCGGAGAAGCCTTATTACGGGACATTCTGCCAGCCTGGTATGTGGTTTCATCTATGCTAACGCAGGAGAGGGAGAGTCCACTCAGGATCTGGTGTTTGGAGGCCAGAACCTCATAGCAGAAAATGGCGCCCTGCTTGCGGAATCCAAACGTTTTGGAAATGAGACCATATACGGGGATATGGACTTGGACAGGCTGATCCACGAAAGACGGCGGATGACCACATTTCCCCAGGCCGATCATACAAATTATACGGTAGTTTCTTTCAAAATGAAGAAAAAGGAACTGGACTTAAAGAGATTTATTGATCCAAGGCCCTTTGTCCCGGACAATGAGAAGGAGAGGAACAGAAGATGCGAGGAAATTCTCTCCATACAGGCTATGGGCTTAAAAAAGAGGCTTGCCCATACAGAATGCAAGCATGCGGTGATCGGGATTTCCGGAGGCTTAGATTCCACCCTTGCCCTTCTTGTGACAGTCCGGGCCTTTGATATGCTGGAAATCCCCAGAAATCAGATCCATGCGGTGACCATGCCCTGCTTCGGAACAACGGACCGGACCTATCAGAATGCCTGCACCCTGACCAATACACTTGGAGCCGAGCTTATAGAAGTGAATATCAGGGAGGCCGTAAGCCTTCATTTCCGGGATATTGGACACAGGGAGGATGTTCACGATATAACCTATGAAAACTCCCAGGCCAGGGAGAGGACCCAGGTGTTAATGGATATGGCAAACAAGCTGAATGGAATGGTCATAGGAACGGGTGATATGTCTGAATTAGCCCTGGGCTGGGCGACCTATAACGGTGACCATATGTCCATGTACGGAGTCAACGCATCGGTGCCAAAGACCCTGGTGCGCCATCTGGTGCACTACTATGCGGATACCTGCGGGGAAGAGGCTTTAAGCGGTGTGCTTCTTGATGTTTTGGACACGCCTGTAAGCCCGGAACTTCTTCCGCCTCAGGATGGAGAGATTGCCCAGAAGACAGAGGACCTGGTAGGTCCCTATGAGCTTCACGATTTCTTCCTGTACCAGATCTTAAGGTTCGGCTGCCGGCCGGAGAAGGTATACCGCATGGCGGTCTACGCTTTTACAGGAAATTATGAGAAGGAAGTCATATTAAAATGGTTAAAGGTATTTTACCGCAGATTTTTCAGCCAGCAGTTTAAGCGTTCCTGCATGCCTGACGGACCTAAGGTGGGTTCTGTGGCAGTATCCCCAAGGGGAGATCTACGCATGCCAAGTGATGCCGTAAGCCGCCTGTGGCTGGAAGAACTGGAAAATTTATAAAAGAGAGGTACATTATGATAACCAGCAGTGCCAATGCAAGGGTGAAACAGGTGATGAACTTATCAAAGAAGGCCAAAGTCAGAAATTTAAACGGCCTCTTTGTAGCGGAAGGACTTCGCATGTTTAAGGAAATTCCGGTGGACAGGATTGACAGCGTTTTTGTATCGGAAGGTTTTTTAAAGGATGAAGCCCATAAAAAGCTTTTGTCGGAAGTGAAATACGAGGTTGTTTCGGAGGAAGTGTTTAAGGTCATGTCAGATACCCAGACGCCTCAGGGGATTTTAGCCATTGTAAGGCAGTATACCTTCAAGGAGGAGGACTTGCTGGATGCGCCTGGTCCTTCGTTTCTGATGATTTTGGAAAACATTCAGGACCCGGGAAATCTTGGAACGATTCTCAGGGCCGGGGAAGGAGCTGGAATCACCGGGGTGCTCATGAGCGATACTACGGCGGACGTCTATAATCCAAAGGTAATCCGCTCCACCATGGGTTCAGTTTTCCGCGTTCCATTTGTTTATACGAAAGACCTTAAGGCTTCTTTAAAGGCCTTAAAAGCCGGTGGGGTCAGACTGTATGCGGCACATTTAGATGGCAGGAATAATTATGAAAAAGAGGATTATACTGTTGATACAGGGTTTTTAGTGGGAAATGAAGCAAACGGCCTGACAGATGAAACGGCAGCACTGGCGGATGCTTATGTAAAGATCCCCATGAAGGGGAAGGTAGAATCCCTAAACGCGGCGGTTGCGGCTTCTGTACTGATGTTTGAGGCTGCCAGACAGCGGCGGATGTAGATGTCAGAAAATTGTAAGGCTTTTTACTGCAGAAATATTGAGAAATATCGGAACATATAGTATGATAGTAGTAGTTCAGCCATGTAGAGACATGTGCCCTTCGTAAATAATGTTCTATCCGACAAATTATGAATGGCATGGCTAAACGATAACGCATGTCCACAGATAGATTTGCCAGGCAGCTTTGCCTACAATGGCAGGGAAGGGGAATGATAAGATGGCAGCAGTCTATTGGCTTATTGTATTTGTAGTGCTTCTAGGAATTGAAGCGGTAACCATGGCCTTAACGACCGTTTGGTTTGCGGGAGGAGCATTGGTTGCATTTGTGCTGGCACTGTTTGGGGTTAATACCCAGGTGCAGCTGGCAGTGTTTGTAATTGTATCATTTATTCTTCTATTCTTTACCAGGCCTTTTGCTTTAAAGTATGTGAACCGGAACACGGTAAAAACCAATTGGGAAAGCCTCATTGGAAAAAAAGCCAGAGTTACGGTTGAGATTAACAATGCGGAGAGTAAAGGCGCAGCGATCCTAAACGGTCAGGAATGGACGGCCAGGGCGCTGGAGGACGACAAAGTATATCCCGTTGACGCTATGGTGGAAGTAAAGGAAATAAGAGGCGTAAAATTAATTGTGAGTATGAATCAGGAGGAATCATAGTATGGGAGCAGTTGGATTTTCAGCAGTTATTATTATATTGATAGTTATTCTTGCGTTATTGTCATCCTGTATCAGGATCGTTCCCCAGGCACAGGCCCTGGTTGTAGAGCGTTTGGGCGCTTTCCTGGAAACATGGTCCGTAGGCGTTCATATTAAGATGCCTATTCTTGACCGGGTGGCTAAAAGGGTCAACTTAAAAGAGCAGGTGGCGGACTTCCCGCCTCAGCCGGTTATCACCAAGGATAACGTTACCATGAGAATTGATACGGTAGTATTTTTCCAGATCACAGACCCGAAGCTTTATGCATACGGCGTTGAGAATCCTATCATGGCCATTGAGAATCTGACGGCTACGACTCTTCGTAACATCATTGGTGACCTGGAACTGGATCAGACATTAACCTCAAGAGAGACGATCAATGCAAAGATGAGAGAAACCCTTGATATTGCCACGGACCCATGGGGAATCAAGGTAAACCGTGTGGAACTTAAAAACATCATGCCTCCGGCAGCGATTCAGGATGCCATGGAGAAACAGATGAAGGCAGAGCGGGAACGCCGTGAGGCCATCTTAAGGGCCGAAGGAGAGAAGAAATCCACCGTTCTTGTAGCGGAAGGAAAGAAAGAATCCGCGATTCTTGATGCGGAAGCTGAAAAGCAGGCTGCGATCCTTCGTGCAGAGGCAGAGAAGGAAAAGAGAATCCGTGAGTCAGAAGGCCAGGCGGAGGCGATCCTTAAGATCCAGCAGGCAAATGCCGATGGAATCCGTATGATCAAGGATGCCGGTGCGGATCAGGCAGTTTTAGTCCTTAAGAGCCTGGAGGCATTTAAGACGATTGCTGACGGTAAGGCGACCAAGATCATTATTCCTTCTGATATTCAGGGTCTGGCTGGGCTGGTTTCTACCATTACGGAGATTCCCAAGAATCCGGTGGAATAGTTATTATACTTCCATTTAAACACACCGCAGCAGGGGGCAGATGCCCTCTTGCTGCGTTTTTGGCATAATTTCTTGATTCTGCCCATGTTTGTCGGGCATAGAGGTAAACCTGCAGGGTGTTTCCTTAGATAGTCTAAAAGGAGGGCTTATGGAACTGAAACTGGATTTAAGCAGAGAGTATGGACTGGTGCTTGAAGGCGGAGGGGCCAAGGGTGCTTACCAGATCGGTGCCTGGAAGGCTCTCAGGGAAGAAGGAGTAAAGATAAAGGGAGTTGCAGGTGTTTCTGTTGGCTCCTTAAACGGCGCTCTTATCTGCATGGATGATCTGGAACGGGCGGAAGAGATATGGAAGAATATTGAATACTCTCATGTCATGTCGGTGAATGATGAAACCATAAAGGCATTAAAGGAAAAAGATTTCAAGTCCTTAAATCTACAGGAGCTGATAAGCAGCGGACTGCAGATCGTAAAGGATGGTGGATTTGATATCACTCCTCTGAAAAGTCTCATTGAAGAAGTGGTGGGAGATGAGGAAAAGCTCAGAAACTCTGACAGGGAACTTTATTCCGTAACTTATTCGGTTTCAGACAGGAAGGAAATAGCTGAGGATATCATAAAAAGCGACGCAGGATCCATCAAGGATATGCTGCTAGCCAGTGCTTACTTTCTGGCTTTTAAAAATGAAAAGCTGGGCGGAAAGCGGTATATGGATGGTGGTGGAGTCAACAATGTTCCCATTAATGTTCTTCTTGATCATGGGTATGAAGACATCATTGTGATCCGCATCTATGGTCTGGGGTTTGACAAAGAACGGGTGACTGAGATTCCGGAAGGGATCCATGTGTATCACATAGCACCCAGACAAGACCTTGGGGGAATCCTGGAGTTTAATAAAAAACAGACGAGAAAAAATATGACTTTGGGATATTTTGATGCAAAAAGGTTCTTATATGGCCTTTGCGGGCGTATCTATTATATTGATGCACCATATACCGAACCCTACTATTTTGATAAGATGATGTCGGAAGTGGAGCTTTTTAAAATATATATGCGTGATACGCTTAATGAAGAGGGAATGGCAGCCCTGACGGGTTACCGTGCCTTTACGGAAACGATATTCCCCAGGCTTGCTGTGGAATTTAAGCTGAAGGAGGACTGGGATTATAAGGATATGTACTTAGGACTGTTGGAAGATCTGGCAAAACGTTTGAAGGTCAAACGCTTTCGGATTTATACAGTGAATCAGCTGATGGAGGAGATCAGAAAGAAACTCCGGTCCCTTGACAAGGTGAAACAGCCGTGTCAGGGGGATAGAGTCTGAAAGAAAAACAACTTTCACACCTTTTTTATAAATAGACTTGATCAGCAGGTATATACCCTTAATGCATTAATATACAAAAATAAAAAAAGTATTGCATAACTATGCGAGATACACTATAATAATGTATAAAAATACAAATAGAAAAGCGGAGGATGCAATATGAACTTAAAAGGAAGAAATTTTATCACATTAAAGGATTATTCACCGGAAGAGATTGGATACCTGCTGGACTTAGCCGCTGATTTAAAAGCCAAGAAAAAACAAGGGATCACGGGTAACTCCCTGAAGGGGAAAAACATTGCTCTTATTTTTGAAAAGCCGTCAACCCGCACCAGATGTTCTTTTGTGGTCGCTGCTGTTGATGAAGGCGCACATCCGGAATATTTAGGAAAAGATGATATTCAGCTTGGACATAAGGAAAGCGTGGAAGATACGGCAAGAGTTTTGGGAAGGGTATTTGACGGAATCGAATTCCGCGGATTTAAGCATAAGACCGTGGAAGATCTGGCTAAATATGCAGGGGTTCCGGTGTGGAACGGGCTGACTGATGATTATCATCCAACACAGATACTGGCAGACCTTCTTACAATGAAAGAACATTTCGGATATTTAAAGGGACTCCGGTTCGTATATGCAGGAGATGGACGTAATAACATGGCAAACAGCCTGATGATCGGTATGAGCAAGATGGGTGTTCATTTTACCATCCTGGCTCCTAAGAGCCTTTGGCCTAATGATAAGCTGGTAGAATTATGCCAGGGTTATGCCGGGGAAAGCGGAAGTACCATCACTCTGACAGAGGATACGGATGCGGTTAAAGATGCAGATACCATTTATACCGATGTATGGTGCTCCATGGGCGAAGAGGACAAGGCTGCCCAGCGTATTGCACTTTTAAAACCATATCAGGTGAATAAGGATCTGATGGAAAAAACAGGGAAAGATACTACTATATTTATGCACTGCCTGCCGGCTGTCAAAGGAAATGAAGTAACAGAGGATGTCTTTGAATCCGGCGCATCTGTGGTTTTTGATGAAGCAGAAAACAGAATGCACACTATTAAGGCGGTAATGGTGGCAACGTTAGGAGAGTAGAACATGTATATACAAGAACGAGGAAGAAGCCTAAGAAACGCTTCCATGATTGTGGATGTCCTCCATATTGTAGTAGGAATCCTGATTGTAACATTGGCTGTCATATCATTTTTAAACCCGGAAGATCATATGTTTCTGTTCCCGGCAATATTTTTTCTGGCCGGCATGCTTAATCTGGTCAATGGGATTTATAAAATCAGGCTTAGCGGCAGAGAGAAAAAGAAGAAGGCGGCCGGCATTGCTGTCCTTATGTTCGGATTTCTTCTTATTGCTCTTACTGTAATCAGTGCGGTGAGCATCTGGTGGAGGTGATATCAATGAAAACTGAGATTCTTAAGCTGCTTAAGGAGAGTGACGGCTATTTATCCGGGCAGGAGCTGTGCGGCCGCTTTGGGGTTTCCAGAACGGCCATTTGGAAAGTCATCCGCCAGCTTGAAGAAGAGGGATATCAAATTGAAGCGGTTCGAAATAAAGG
>DEYX01000194.1 GCA_002365025.1 Hungatella sp. UBA3147
GGCGGATTATCTGATAAACCAGCCATTTCCTGAAACGCTTTGTAGCCAACTTGCGGGTCGCATCCATTTTGTAAATAAATGTTGAGTTTAACCAGATTGGCAAAGCTTGCATGTTCAGAAGCTAATATGACTGCAATATTATGAAGCACCTGCTTTGTCTGTAATTCCAAATCTCCGGCCCCTACAAGCTCTCCTTTTGAATTAACCGCATTTTGTCCGCCTATATAAATTGTTTTTGCCTTACCGCTTACGGTAATCGCCTGACTAAATGCTTTTGATACGAATAAACCCTCCGGATTCTTATGCTCCACTTTAAATCCGCTCATAATTTCTTCTCCTTTCAATAAACCAAATCTTATCACTTCATTGAAACTCTAACGCTTATCCCCTCATGATTGGATTGAATCCATCAACTCATAAAAATAATCCCCTTTATGTGTCTTATAAAGATGATACCAGGAATCTAATGTTTTTGCAGAAAATACATTCAGAGCTTTCAGGACATGGAAGGAAAATTCCAGGGGAGCTATTCCGGAAGCAGTTATCAAGTTCCCGTCAGCTACGGCAGGTTCCTGCTGATAGTACTGTTCCCCCTCATAGCCTGGGCAGATCATCTTAAGATATCCCAGATCATTGCTCGTATGCCGGCTGGAATCCAGCAATCCTTTCCGGGCAAGACCTATTGTAGCTCCGCAAATAGCTGCCACAAAAATGCCTTCCTTTAAAAACTTCTCTGCCATAGATAAAATGGGATCGTGAACCTGTTCTGTCCATGTATTTCCGCCAGGTAAAATCAAGGCGTCTGCGTTTTCCATGGTACACTCTTTTAGTTCTATATCCGGTAATATGTTCAGGCCTCCCATTGTGATAACAGGAGTCTTTCTCGTTCCGACCGTAACAATTTTTGATGGGACTAAGCCTTTCTTATAATATCTTCCGGAATTCAGTTCCGCAGTTAAATAACCTATTTCCCAATCGGCCATTGTATCAAAAACATAAAGATATACAACATTTTTATTCATACACACATCCTCCATTTTTTAATTTTTCTAACGCGGATCAAACAATTGGCCGCGAGAGAAATTGATGTTATCTTTATAATAAAACAACTTCACTGACAACTACTGTCAGTGAAGCTGTTAAAATTAATTTTCTATTAATCCCCGATCTATTTTATGGAAACGGTTTAATTTTTCTTCTGCATGGAATAGTACATTTATAAGATCCAATGTACTGTCGTAATGCATTGTTTTGAAATACAGGCACCTTATGAAGTTCTTTGAATTGACTTTTGCAATATACTGCATCCGGTTATTCTGCCAGCCCGCACATTCACTTAGCCCTTCGATCCAATTGATAATCCCTTGGTTTGATAACAGATTCCCTTTCATGATTCTAAATACAACACGGCAGATACGCTCGTCTTCTTCTGCATGAAATATATAGGTTTCATTATGCAAAATTTTCTTAAAGGCATTTAAAATTTCTTTCAAAATATCCTCGCTGCATTCACGGCATTGTACCAACTCATCCATTACATCTGCGCCATGCGCTGCTGCATGTGCCCATTCTGATTTCTGAATATATCCCCTTAAGTCCTTTTCCGAAATATAGTATTCTATCACTTTGTTCTTGATATCAGTAAACTCATCAATACTTAACAATGGCTTCTTTCTATGTCTCTTTAAAACCAGAACTACTGCTCTCCTGCCACCATATATTGATTTTCCTGGATCTTTCTTAATTCTAATATAAGTTGTTCTCTTTTATTGTCCAATCGCTCTACTCCTTTATAAATCCCCTCTTTATGGGGAGGAATATGTATATACAATTATAATGAAGATATTCATGATCCATACATCATAGTTTAACTACTTCAATCCGATTCCGTCCATTCCTTTTTGCCGCATATAAAGCATCATCACTTATTTTATACAGTGTGTTTATAGAAGTATGTTCATCTGGAATAACGGTAACGATTCCTATACTTATCGTATATTTTATAATATGATCTCTGCCAACGTTGACAGACGCTTTCTCTGCAATCCTTCTTAATCTTTCTGCAACTTCTAAAGCCTCCTTTTCATTCGTTCCAGGTAGCAGTACTGTAAACTCCTCGCCGCCAATTCTGCCAAACAGATCATAATTCCGTAATTGATTTTTTATTTTCACTGCAAAATCTTTTAGTACCATATCTCCAGCAAAATGACCATAAACATCATTAATCTTTTTAAAATTATCCAGGTCAATAAGAAAGAATGAAATAGGCTCCTTTCTTTTTGAGAATAATGAGATGTTCTCTTTTGCCCGCAGTAAAAATGCTCTTCGGTTGAATATATCCGTCAGTTCGTCATATGTAGCAACCTTAGTCAATTCCAAATCCGACTTTTCCTTTGCCATAAGGATAAAACCAATATTCCCGATCAGCATTATCAGATATAAGCAAACGAAAAACAAAACATTATATATATTATTCGACATCAAAGACACGGATTCACTTAATCTGATTCCCATAAAAGCTCTTAGAATAAGCAAAATAAATCCAGTTAAATAAATGAAAGCGACTGTCTTTTGTAAAACCGATGAATTTTTATCCATCAAAAATACATAGATCGGGAAGCACCAAAGGATAATCATACTGACGGACATAATTGAAATCCGCGCACCCTCCACATATTGCAGCATTAATGCCAGATGGATCACCGCAATTGAAATGACAGAAGCAATAACATATACCCGCTTTATCAATTTGTTACAGCGCTTCTTTATAATCAAGAACGCGATAATCTGCGTGCTCTGAGCAATAATTAAAAAGGAATTACCAAGGGATATTGAAATACATAGATTGATAACGTCCCTTAACCCAAGAAGAACCCATGCAACGGTATCAAATAGTCTTGCAAATAAAAAGATATATAAAGAAGAATCCTTTTTATGTTGGATCATATAGGCGATACATAATATTCCAGAAAAAAGATGTCCTATCACAATTGTAAATATAAGAGTTTTGATGCTGAAGTCTAAACTCATTTTATTGCTCCCCACCTTCATGTTGAAGTTCCAAGCTGAAATTATAAACAATTAACCTTCTCAAGCAAGCCGGACCTAAAGCCAGCTGAACTATTACCATTATAATCTATAAATACTGAGCGTTACAGCTTCCACATGTCATGAGATTCTGCCTGAATTACTCTCCCCCATCTAGTAATTTCTTTCCTATCCCTTTTCCCCTGTATTCCTCTTTAATAGCAATTAGATGCAAGTAATGAAATGCGTGAAAGGCACCTTCCATCGCTTTTATATAACGATCTAATCAAATGTTCCTTGTTACGTCGTACGGTTGGTATTCCCCCAATCACACATGATATCAAGAATCGGAATCAGGGATTTGCCCCGTTTGGTTAAGCTGTATTCAACCTTAGGCGGAATTTGCGGATATTCCTCCCGATGGACAAACCCGTCAGCTTCTAATTCTTTCAGCATTATACTCAAAGTTTTATATGAAATCGTTTTGATATACTTTCTCATTTCATTATATCTTACTACTTCAAACTCCATCAAACAATATAATTAAAGCAGACATACTGGTTGGTGTCAACATTCTCTTGCAATAAACACCGCCCGGTTATGATATCAATTATAGCAGAAAGGTGGATTATTTACCGGCAGTACTCGAAAAACCGTCAACAGCATTGCTATGGCGGAGGCATTTACCAAGGAGGGGTCGAAGATAAAGACATGCCAATGTTCGACGGAATCCGCTTTTCTTACAAGCAAACCACTGATTTACTACAGTGGAAGTCAGCGGGTGAGATTTTGGTGCCATCGGTTGCTGGCCCTGGGGATATTTACAAGACAAATGGGTTGGAACAGGCCATAGCACTAGCAGATAAACTCTAAGCCAGAGCACCAGGAAGGATCGCCTGCTCATCATAGATTTCATACATGCTTTTGGCTCTCATGGAAGCCTCCTTTTGGCTTATTCAAGCACTTAACACCAAATATCATATATATTTCTAGTTGACAAATGAAAAACACATAGTATAATGATTTTTAATTGAATAATATCTTCAGGGCAGGGTTCAATTCCCTACCGGTGGTAAAGCCCACGAGCCGCAAGGCATGATTCGGTGTAATTCCGAAGCCGACAGTATAGTCTGGATAAGAGAAGATGATAAGTCACAGTATCTCTGTGTATATGTAAATTTGCTCTGGAACTAGTTTTTTGTTCCAGAGTCTTTTTTTTTAGTATATACCCTTCTGTACACGTGACTTTTATATGCCTTGAACGACTTTGTTCAAGGTATTTTGTTTTTTGGAGGTGTTGTATGACTGATACAGAATACATGCGATTAGCGTTACAGCTTGCAAAGAAAGGATGTGGTTGGACAAATCCAAATCCCATGGTGGGGGCAGTGATTGTAAAGGACGGTAAGATGATTGGTCAGGGATATCACCAGAAGTACGGGGGCCTTCATGCGGAACGCAACGCCCTGGCCAGCTGCGAGACATCACCGGCGGGGGCAACCATGTATGTGACACTGGAGCCTTGCTGCCATACTGGAAAAACACCCCCCTGCACCGACGCGATCCTGGAAAGTGGTATCCGGCGTGTGGTAACCGGCTCTTGTGACCCGAACCCGCTGGTAGGGGGAAAAGGAATTGAGCTGTTACGTTCCAGTGGAATCGAAGTCACAAAAGGAATTTTAAAAGATGAATGTGACGCTCTCAACCAGAGCTTCTTTCACTACATCCAAACCAAAACACCTTATGTGATCATGAAGTACGCCATGACTCTGGATGGGAAGATTGCGACACGTACTGGAAAATCCCAATGGATCACCGGTGAAACGGCACGGCACCGTGTTCATGAGGACCGGCACCGCTATTCTGCCATTATGGCAGGGGTTGGCACCGTCCTCGCAGATGATCCGCTGCTGACCTGCCGGCTGGAAAACAGCAGAAACCCACTCCGCATCATCTGTGACACCCATCTTAAAACGCCCTTAAGCGCAAAGCTTATAACTACAGCAGGCACAACCGCTACCCTCCTTGCTACGGCAGACACAGATCATGACAAGCATCGGCCGTATTTGGAATCAGGCTGTAACATTTTGGTACTTCCTGAAAAGGAAGGGCATATTGATCTAATCTGCCTTATGAAAGCTCTGGGCGAAAGAAAAATTGACAGTGTATTACTGGAAGGAGGCGGTACTTTAAACTGGTCTGCCCTGCAATGCGGAATCGTCAACAAAGTTCAGACCTACATTGCCCCTAAGCTGTTTGGAGGCAGCGGGAAAACCCCGGTAATGGGCCATGGAATCGACAGCCCAGACCAGGCGTTTCATTTAGGCAAGCCCGCCATCTCATGGATGGAGGAGGATCTTTTATTGGAAAGCGAGGTAATCAGGTGTTCACAGGAATCATAGAAGAAATCGGCAGAATACAAACCGTCCGCAAATGTGCAGAGTCCTCTTCTATCTCTGTTCAGGCAAAGAAAATCATGCAGGATGTCCACGTTGGGGACAGTATCGCTGTCAACGGTGTGTGTCTCACGGTTACAACATTTTCTCAGAGCGGATTTACAGCTGACGTTATGCACGAAACCTTTAACCGCTCCTCTCTCGGAAGTTTACCAACGGGTAGTCCTGTCAATCTGGAACGTGCAATGCCGGCTAACGGAAGATTTGGGGGGCATATTGTTTCAGGCCATATTGATGGCACCGGGACGGTTTCTGCCATTGAAAAAGACGATAATGCCGTCTGGTATACGATCAAAACCATCCCTGGCATTCTGCGGTACATCATTGAAAAGGGATCTGTTGCAATCGATGGAATCAGTCTTACCGTTGCAAACGTAGGAAAGGACTTCTTCCGCGTTTCTATTATACCCCATACTGCATCGATAACTACTTTGTCACATAGACGCGTTGGTGACAGGGTCAATCTTGAGAACGACTGCATCGGTAAATATGTGGAACGGCTGACGGGTATACAGCAATCCAAACATAATATCACTGCCGACTTTCTTACAAAATATGGATATTAGGAGGAATTAAAATGATTCAATTTAACACCATAGAAGAAGCACTGGATGAACTGCGGCAAGGAAAAATTGTTCTGGTGACAGACGATGAAGACCGTGAAAACGAAGGAGATTTTATTTGTGCCGCTGAATTTGCTACCACGGACCATGTGAATTTTATGGCAATCCATGGCAAAGGTCTCATTTGCATGCCAATGAGCGCAGAGTTATGTAAAAAACTGAAGCTCCCTCAGATGGTCTCTGATAATAATGATAATCACGAAACGGCCTTTACTGTGTCCATCGATTATGTCGGTACCACCACCGGAATTTCAGCAGCTGAACGCAGTCTTACTGCCATGAAATGCGTGGAGGACAACGCAAGGCCGGAAGATTTCCGCCGGCCCGGTCATATGTTCCCTCTTCTTGCAAGAAAAAATGGCGTTCTGGAGCGTAACGGGCATACCGAAGCTACGGTGGATCTCATGCGGCTGGCCGGATTAAAGGAATGCGGTCTGTGCTGCGAGATCATGCAGGAGGACGGAACCATGATGCGCACACCGGAATTAATTGCACTGGCAGAAACGTGGGGGCTAAAAATGATTACCATAAAAGCCTTACAGGAGTACCGTAAAAGAAAAGATAAACTTGTTGAACAGGCCACCTGCGCGGATCTTCCCACAAAATACGGTGATTTCAAGGTTTACGGGTACATCAATAAGCTAAACGGTGAGCATCATGTGGCGCTGGTAAAGGGTGAGATCGGTGATGGTCAAAATCTTTTATGCCGTGTTCATTCCGAATGCCTTACCGGCGACGCGTTCGGCTCTGAGCGCTGTGATTGCGGCCAGCAGTTTGCTGCTGCAATGACACAAATAGAGAAGGAAGGCCGCGGAATTCTGCTTTATATGCGCCAGGAGGGCCGTGGAATCGGACTGATCAATAAACTGCGCGCCTATGCCCTTCAGGATAAGGGTATGGATACTCTGGAAGCTAATCTCGCCCTTGGTTTTGATGGGGATATGCGGGAATATTTTATCGGAGCACAGATTCTTCGTGACCTTGGAGTAAAAACATTGCGCCTTCTCACGAACAACCCGGACAAAGTCTATCAGCTTTCCGGCTTTGGGATAGAGATTACAGAGAGAATTCCCATCCAGATGGATGCTAACGCAAATGATCTGTTTTATCTAAAAACCAAGCAGGAAAAGATGGGACATATTTTGAATTATTAATATATTTTTAAAGGAGAGCTTACTATGAAAACATTTGAAGGAAAACTCGTATCAAAGGATATTAAAATTGGCATTGTTGCTGCACGTTTCAATGAATTCATAACTGGAAAATTACTAAGCGGTGCCTTGGATGGACTAAAGCGCCATGAGGTCAGTGATGACAGCATAGATATCGCATGGGTTCCCGGAGCCTTTGAAATTCCGCTGATTGCCTCTAAAATGGCAAAAAGCGGGAAATATGATGCGGTGATCTGCCTTGGCGCAGTCATCCGCGGCAGCACATCTCACTACGATTATGTGTGTAATGAGGTGTCCAAAGGCATTGCCAGTATATCCTTAAGCAGTGATATTCCTGTTATGTTTGGTGTGCTGACCACAGAAAACATTGAGCAGGCCATTGAGCGTGCCGGCACCAAGGCCGGCAACAAAGGCTTTGACTGTGCGGTCGGAGCTATTGAAATGGTCAACCTCATCCGTGAGATTGATGCCCGTTAAGGCCAGTCTGATCCATTCCATAAAACATAGGGCGGGTAAAGACACTAATTCCTAACATGATTAAGGCAGCCATATAAAAAGAAAGGTATGTACTGTTTCCTATCTTTTCAAACACGATACCATAGAGGAATTGTCCAAGAGGATTCGTACACATACAAATACACATAACACAGGAAATGACTTTCCCTGTCAATTCTTTCGGCGTTAATATCTGAAGATATGTCATTACTTGTATTTGAAATAATGTTGACAATACCAACATCAGAGAGCAACCCATAAGCAAAACAATATAAATCTCCATTGGTCCTTTTAGAACCTGAAGAGCAGCCCCTCCTAAAAGAATGGAAAGCGCACACCCCATTAAAAGAAATGGGCTTGCCTTTGATTTTAGTTTCTTAGAAAATACTCCGGCGAGCAGACCTCCTAATATGCATCCGGCGGCGATGGTACCTTGAGCAAATCCATATAACCGATTGGCAGTATTGGGGGCAAATCCCAGATGCTGAGTAATTAGAACTGGAACTCCTATTAAAACCAGAGAAGTCAAAAAAAGATTGATAGAAGCAAAAATTAATGACAGCTTCCACAAAATCGGCTGCTCCTTAAACATAAAACCAAAACTTTCTTTTAAGTCGTTGAAGCCGGTAATGATTATATTTCCTTCTGCCTGCCTTTTTTCAAATGGAATATGTATAAAGATCTCCATTACGGCAGCCAGGAAAAAACAGCCGATACTTACATATAGAATCGGTGCTAACCCAACAATGGAAAATAATATACCGCCAATTACCGGCCCAACCATACCTGCCAGTGAGCTTATTAAATCAACAATAGAATTGGCCTGCATGATATTTTCTATATCTACCAGAACAGGTACGCTTGCCTTTACTGCCGGCTGATATGCACCCTGTATTCCGTACAGGATTATCATTGTTATAGTCATAAGCGGTACAACATCTATTTTCCCTACCATCAGACTAAACAGGGAAATAAGTATTGCTGTGCTAAAATCCAGAATCACCATGATGTTTCTCTTGTCCACACGGTCAGCAATGATTCCTCCTATAGGAAACAGGAATAGCATAGGAATAAAAGAGCAGGCCAGAATTGTCCCAAACAAAACAGACGAACCCGTTTGATTTAACAGGTAAAGAGGCAGAGCATACCTTAAAATCTGATTTCCAAACAAGGAAATGACCTGACCGATTGCAACAAGTATAAAATCTTTTGATAATATCGCTTTCGTTTGCATAATTATTTATTCTCCTTTCGCGACACTTTTTGTATCCTCGGAAACATACTTTATCACTTTTTTGGGTCCTTGTCAACAAAAATAGCAGTAAAAAGCAGCCCGCTCTCTATAGAGCCGGGCTGCCTGTGGTTTCGCTTTCATTATTCAATTTGTCTCTGCAGTTGCTGCGCATCTTTATAGAACTAGTGCCTGAATATTACCTATTCTATAACCCGCTTTAAAGAGGCCTTGGCATAACTATAGTTTATCATAGCATTCCGTCTTAATATCTACACCCAGTTTTTTTATTTCTGCATCCAAATGCTTATTATATTTTTCCGCAAAGCCAATCATACTGTCTAATTGTTTCTCAGTTACATGATCAAATACGGCTTTATCCCGTTCTTGGAACTCTTTGTGCAGTTCCTCGTGGACTTTGTAAATTGCTTTCCCTTGTTCCGTAAGCTTAAAATAAATTTCTTTCTTGTTATCAGGCTTCTGATAGCTTTCGATAAGGCCTTTTTCTATGAGTTTTTTCGTTATTTTACTTATTCCGCTTCTGGTCATATAAAAGATCTCTGCAAGCTTCGTTACGTTGGAATCTTCATTTTTTCCGATGTATTCAATGCAATGTATTTCAGAAGGCTTATAATCTTTAAGGCTTTCTTTCATCTTATACCCATCAAGCCAGATCTTCTTGCTAAATAAGTCCCAGAAACCAGCTATGACCTGCTCTTCTTTTTTCATGGCCTATCCTCCCACCCATTGGTGTATTAACAATATTATACTGAATCTATGTTTCTATTTCAACATCATAAAGGAATTGAATATAAATAAAAAAGCCCTTGTATTTATACATCTTTGGACCTTATTTCATTTAACAGTCCTTCAAACCATTCAACATTTACTAAATGGTGAGCAAGGGAATTCTTCAACATGTGTTTAAAATAGGCAGGATTCCTCTCATCTTGTTCAAGGGATTTTTGAATTAGAGTAATCTTCTCTCTGGTTTGCATAATTTGCACATTTAATAATTGTATAAAATCCTCTGTTTTATATTCATTGGCAAACAACATAGTTGTATAAAATGATAAATTTACATACTCTGTTTTTGAACCATACTGATACATTAATTTTTCAAATTCTTTATTTCCCAGTTCGGTAATGATATAATTGTGCGTTTCTCTGGTACGGTTGCTTTTGTCAACATCAACTTTTTTAATAAGTTGTTTTTCTTCTAATTGCTGAAGATTGTAATAAAAGGATCCTTTTGTAAAGTTCACTATATATTTGTAATGATTCTCTTTCATTAAAGCTAATAATTCGTAACCATAAGAACCTGGATTTTGCTTCAATAAGCCTAATATTAATAGCGGTATCAAGAAGTCACCTCCTATGCTTATAACATACTGACAGCCTTTTCATAAAAAGGTTAATCCTTGCTGATTTGTGTGAGTTGAGATTGGAATTCCTCAAACGACATTTTTCCTAATGCAAAATCCTTGCTTATGATATAGATCGTTTCAGTTTTTGTGTGAGTTCTGGTGTCGTTACGTTTTATCAGCTCATTCTCATTCACTAATGGCTCCATTATATGCTGCCTTTTATCAAACGCCTCAAAATATCTTAGACCAAATTTTCTTTGGGAAACTGCATCAATATGGATCCCATCTGGATTAGAAGTTAAACCCGCAGCGGTAACAAAGTAACAATTGTTTTGCTCAAGTGCAAATTTCTGCAACTCTTGATTGATATAATTATATTCCGTGCAGCTTTTTCCAAACCCTTCTTTACCTAAGAAATCTCCTAACCCGCCAATAATCAGAGGAATATTTGGAGAATTCAGTTCTTTCCTAAGAGTTTCAATGATTGAAAGTAATTTTTTATAATAAACTTTATAATTTCCATTGGTGCTATCACTTTCCCCCTGATGCCATAAAATTCCTGTCAGCTCACTATTCTGGACTGCAAATTTAGCTTCATTCACTGCATGTTTAAAAAGCACCCCATCGGTAGTCCATTCATCAAGGGTACTTCCGCCCTCAGCGCAAGGAATTAAACCAATGGTATTCTTCTCGTTTACCTGGCACCATGCGTCTGCAAAGGATGCTGCAAGACTTATTCCTGAAACAGGACGGTCATAGTTGATGGGTTCCGTCATCATCTGCCATCTGCCATTGCGCAGCATCTGTATCCTTTCGCTATAGATAGGGGATACTTCGTGAATAAATCCCCGACCAGCCATATTAGACTGTCCTAACATTAAAAATGATTTAACCACTTATTTACCCTCTTTTTCAATATCGTACTGTAGTCATGTGATCTGATTAGACTATACATTTTTATCTTAGTCTAATTAGACTATTTTGTCAACTTCTATTGCAATCATGGTAGAACTCTACGGAGCGTTTATTGAAAAACCAAATATCAGGGGCTACAATAGTCGTAGGGAGATCATTTCATTTATTTTAGATGATACGAAAATGAATTGAAAAGGAGAAAATGAATTTGGATAAAATTAAAATATATAAATTTCTTAATGATCAAGGTAAAATTACGCAATTACCACAAAAGCAATCCACAAGAACCGCAACGCTCTGTTATCTGGCGGAAAAATTTGAATCAGACCGCAATTATACAGAAAAAGAAGTGAACTCCATCTGTGAAGATTGGCATACGTTCGGGGATTATTTCATACTCAGGCGGGAACTGATTGACAATGGTTTATTATGCCGTGAGCCAAACGGGTCACGTTATTGGAAACCCAAAACAGATCTGCCGAATAAAACGGATAAAGAATTACGATTAAATACTGCCTTTCATCCCATTGATTTTGATAATTGGGATAGGAAACAATATTTTTATTATTTTACTAAGATGTTACCTACCGGTTTTTCCATTAGCGTTGATGTAGACATCACCAACACCTTCAACATGATAAAAAAGCAAAATAAAAAGTTCTTCCCTGTTTATTTATATCTGGCTTCAAAACTAATCGCTGAGCAGCAGGAGTTTCGTATCTCCAATTTAAATGATCAGCTGGGATATTATGAGGTTTTACATCCCTCTTATGCAAGCTTCCATGAAGACGACAAGACGATGTCAAATATGTGGACGGAATATGACCCCAATTTTGAGACTTTCTATCATAATTACATGGAAGATCAAAAAAAATATGCGGATAACCATGGGATATTGGCAAAGCCTGATACTCCGCCGCAGAATAACTTTATGATAGGTACGCTGCCATGGATAAAGTTTACAAGTTATACACCGGTACCTTACGCCGATATCAATAATTACTTTCCGGTAATACAGGCAGGGCAATTTTTTGATAGAGAAGGGAAAAAAATTATGCCTCTTTCCATTACCGTTCACCATGCTGTGGCTGACGGATATCATGTGGGGTTATTTTTAGAAAAGTTCAAAACTGGTATCGCTGCCCCCGAAAGCTTTATGTAGTTACAAAACAGGCGGGCCTATGGCAAATGTCACAGACCCGCTATTATTTCGATCAGTTATTTTTACTTTTCCATATCCTGATATTCACTAATTATAGGGTCTGCTATACTTCATTAAATAATATAACCCCTCATTACCCATTTCTTCTTTTTCAATTTTCCAATTATGCGATTTATAATAATCTAGTATCTAACCTAAAAGTGCATACTTGCTAATATAATTATCCTATCATAATATATTAATTATAAAATGACAAGGAGGATCACACAATGAAAAAAGAAATTGAAGTATTTGATTATACCAATGAGATTATGAAAGCACTAAAAACAGGTGTTTTGTTGACCACAAAGACTGAAGACAAAGTGAATTCTATGACAATTTCCTGGGGTACGCTGGGAATTGAATGGTCAAAGCCGATTTTTACTGTTTTCGTTAGAGAGAATCGTTTTACAAAATTTCAACTGGAAAAAAATCCTGAGTTCACGATAAATATACCATATGGCAACTTTGACAAAAAGATATTAGGGGTTTGCGGGACAAAATCCGGTCATTCCACTGATAAAATCAAAGAACTTAACCTGACGCTTGAAACACCCAATACCATTTCTGTTCCTGGTATTAAGGAACTTCCATTAACGCTTGAGTGCAGGGTTGTATATAAGCAAAAGCAAGATGAGCACGAAATTACCGAAGAATACAGAAACGCATTTTACCCGCAGGATGTAGACAGTTCATTCCATGGCGCAAACAGAGATTTTCATACCGCTTATTACGGAGAGATTCTAAGTGCATATATGATCGAATAATATCAATTGGCCTGTTTTTGTACGAATGGGTTCAATATTATATCGCTTTCAGGCATAACTAAAACCTCCTGTCGCATTCCACTCCTGCGGCAAGAGGTCCTTTTTTGCTTACCCAAGTTTATATAAATTTAAAATTTGTTGTAATGAAGCTTTTGATATAACAGTGTACTTTCTTCATATGGCTTTTTCTCCTCTGCAGGATAGCCAATGGCAATCATACATTCAACACTATATTGCTTAGGTATTTCCAGCACTTCTTTTATATAATCTCCTGCGGTCTCCTGCTCTGTATGGAATCTTTCTCTTACTTGAATCCAGCACGACCCAAGATCTAAATCCTGTACCGTCAATTGAATAATCGTTGCCGCTATGGACGTATCCTCGATCCACACATCACTTGAACCTTTATCCGCTAATACTACAATTGCCAAAGGAGCACCTGCTAAAAACTGAGAACCAGGTTCTCTGCAAAGAGAAAGCCGGCGGATCAGATCCGCATCGGTCACAGCGATAAACTGCCAGGGTCTGATGGACCGGGATGATGGAGACAGCAGGGCACTTTTAAGAATCACATCGATTTTTTCTTTTTCTACTTCCTTGTTTTGAAACTTTCTAATGCTTCTCCTGGACTTTAAAATGTCGAATAACATAAATTGCTCCTTTCTATATCCTTTGCGGTTGGTCACCTTATTAATTTTATCCTTAGAAATAAAGAAAGTCAATGATACAAACACCTCCTATACTGCCATCTTCAGTCAGGAGGTATCCTAAGTGAATCTTCTCTACCGTTTCCAGCGTTTTAAAGCAGGTAAGATACCATAATTGCAGTAAATTTGGTTCCGCTATGAATCATAATGGATATGCATTAGTTGGCTGTATGGTATCGCCAGGATTTGAATTTAGAGATTTTGAGTTATTTAAAAGAAATGAACTGATTGCAAAATATCCCCAGCACAAGCAGATCATTCATAAACTGACTACCGAATAATAAAAGTTTCATATGATAATTCTACTCTAACCAGGTCGGACTGCTTAAGAGGATACTCCAAAGTTATATTTGGACTATCCTCTTCATTTGACACCTAATTCCTATCCTTTAACATATGATTAACGATAACGATGATAAAAGCGGCAAGCAGCGAATTAAGAAAGCCGCCCATACTTATACCTGTCACAAAATGATCAGCAATCATAATCGTCCAGGCATTTACAATAAAGCTGAATAACCCTAAGGTCAGCAGGCTGACCGGTAATGTAATCAATAACAGAATCGGCTTTAATATAAAGTTTACTACTAACAGCACCAATCCCATAATAAGAAGCGCTGAGATACAGCCAATATAAATCGTGGGTATTACCAATGACAGCAGATAAATCGCTATTATTATAGATATATATTTTATGAACAGTTTCGACATTATTACCTCCAATAGAAATGCTTTACCTGATCTTAATTAATACTTTAACTTCGTCTGTTGTAACATCGACAAGATCATAGGGTTCATCCCCGGCCAAAGAATCCAGCAGTTTTTCAGTTATGATAACGAGTTCTTTTACTGAATAGATGGTGATTGGGGCGGATGAACTCGGATCAGGCACTTTCGGTATAAAAAAACATGCGGCAGTCAATAAGTCCTGAAAACAGTCCAATAACTCCTGAAAGATATAAAAGGGGATTGGAAAGGGAATACGTATGAACCTTCTGTTCTCAATCCGGAGCTTGATCCACAAAAAACGACAGCCCCTAATCGACATAAACTCTCACCTTTACCATCGCCTTATGGCTTTCATCCCAGGCTTCCACATCAACAATATTCGGGTCATCCAAAGTACCGTTTATGATCTCCTCGATGATCTTTGCAAAATCAATGCTGGAAATATCGATCCCCTTAGATTCCATCTCTCTTCTGGCATCCGCAGGAACCATAGTAGTCATCTTATCAGCAATTTCGCTGATCGTGGTCAGCAGACGCAACGGTATATTTACGTTAACATTAACGGAACTGTTATCTGACGTAACCTTTACCTTAAGGAACTTATAGTTTCGTCTTGCAGCAGTTACGGTTTCAACCTTCTGAATCGCTTCTGTCTCCTTTGTCTCATTCAGAGCTTCTAAAAGTTCCATCCCTTCGGCAGCGGTAATCTGCCCTTTTTCGATCATTTCCAGTATTTTCTGTTGTTCACTCATAGTCTGACCTCCTATTAATTATAGATTTTTAATCCGTTCCGTTGCTTCTTTCGGGGAGATTTCACCACTTGATAATTGATCAAGAATTTCATTTCTTGCAGCTGTTTTATCTTCACTTTCCTTAATCAATTCTTTTGATGATACTTCATATCCAAGACCTCTTATGACTGAATCCAGTTTACCGCGGACCGTGGGATAAGAGATTCCCAGTTCTTTCTCAACATCCTTGATATTACCGCGGCATCTTATGAATACCTTGACAAACTCAAGATCTTCTTCCGGAAGACGGCAGAATTCACAAGGCTGGAAATCGCCTTCAATGGCTGTAGAACACCTGGGACAGCTTAGCTTGGTTATGGAAAGCTTCTCACCGCAAACGGGACATTTACCCGGAGCTTTGTACTTCATATTTTCACCTTCCTGATGTAGTATTTGATTATAATATACAACTACGAATTAAATATGTCAATATAAAAATCAATAATATTAATAATTATATTAAAATAATTAATTAAAAAATTAAATATTTCAAATTAATCTTTTAAATTCATTAATCAAACCCCTTGGATATTAAAAATCCATTATATGCTCTTTCGGGTCATCTATTCCTTAAATATCCTATTGTTCTTAAAACTTATTGATTATCTCTTGATAATCTACTGTTAGATTATGTGATGATGCAGTCAATCTTGCCTTTAACTGCCTTCGTATACATAATATCAGGTTTACCGGAATCAACAGGTTTTTATTGCACTTGATCGCTCATGCTTCTATAAATTTCTTTCGTTCCCCATCTTTATAAAAAAGGCTAAGTTTTTAGGTCGTTAATGCCCACCTAAAAACTTAGCCTCTTGATTTTATAGTAAGTTATATCTTGAAATTACTCCTCATTATTTCTGCATACATTTTACGACCTTTTGGTGCTCTTATTTGACAACAATTTATCCAAATATATGGATTTAAACTGTTTGCCGGCCATCATCTGCTTTAAAGGGGGTAATTTAAGAATAACTCCAAGTACTGCTGCCATCGCACGATGATTGGCAAATGCCTGATTATCAAATATGAGATTTTGCAGGGTTCCTTTTTCGATTGCTTGCAGCACAAATCTATGAGTACTATTTACCGGTGTAATGACTTGTACCTCTCTTCGTACTAATTCAATGGCATCTTTAGGACAGCTCCGCACACATACACCACAGCCGAGGCATACCTCCTCGTCCACCCGAGCTACTGCTTCCCCCTCTTTGCTTTTTTGCATGGAAATAGCCAATACCGGACATACTTTTGCACATTTACCACATCCTATACATTGCTGCGAAATCTTAGGTATATAATTTGTGGTAGCCACAGGCTGCATTGGACTGAATTTTCTTGCTGCTTGCAAGGCCTCGCAGCAGCAACCGCAGCAATTACAGATAAATGCCGGGGCTTCACGAACATTTTCGCCAATTTGTACCAGATTCGCTGCATAAGAACGCTCTAATACATCCATTGCTTCTTTCTTATCAATTAATCTTGCATGCTGCCCATTTTCCGCAAGAGAACGGGCCACATTTCCAAGGGTGAGGCAAACATCCAACGGGGCATTTATTTCACATGGATGGCCTGCATGCAGCATCTTATGCCTGCAATAACAGGTTCCAAGGCCTATATAAGATGCATCTTCGATTATATGACTGGCTCTTTCATAATCCAAAATATGAATTGTGTTTTCACTTGTCAGAACCGGCTCCTGAACATAGACTCGTCCAAGATACGTCTCTGTTGCGAAAAATAAATCCTTAACAAAATCTTCTTCTACATTCATGTATTGATAATACAATTCACTTAAATATTTCTGATCAATATCGCCTCTTGTACGCATCAATGCAAATTCAATGAACCCTGCCATTGGCGGCGGCATAACAAATTGACGTACTCCATTATAACATGAATCCACGAGTAACGCTTTCTCGCAAAGGTGCTCTAAAAAAGCTTCTGCTTTCCATTCACTGGTGTTCCAGATTTTAGCAGCTTTTTTTGCTGTAAATGGACGAACCGGCAATAATGCGACCCATTTGGCTTCCTTTTCTGTATATAGAACTTGTAAAATTTTATACAGGCTTTCCGTTGGCGGAGCCCCTTGTGTGAACCAATTGATTCTTTCTTCTAAACTCTTATAGGCATCTTTGCTTGTAATATGTCCCATGGATTCACCTTCCTAATATAAAGTATGGATCGTGTATATATAATTTATCAATCTTCTTTAATCAGTGCATACATTTTCATATCGAGGATGACCCCATTTTTTATTGCATTCTTTCTCAAGATACCTTCACATTGAAAACCGGCCTTTTCAAGAATATGGCAAGATGCCGTATTATAAACAAAGGGTTCTGCAAATATCCTGATAATATCCGTATTTTCAAAAATATACCTGCAGGTCTGCTCCACTGCACTTGTGCCAATCCCTTTCCCCCAATAGGATTCTGCTATATAATAACCCATTTCGGCACTTCTGAAATGAATGTTGTTACAGCGGAACACTCCAATGCTTCCGATCGCTTTATCATCTACCGTAATTGCAAATGCATATGTCTCATCCTTGTCCGCCGCTAACATAGATGTAATGTATTCTCTCGCATTATCAGCGGTATAGGGATAAGGCAGCCCATCTCTTAGATTATCCTGGATTTTTTTGTTATTTATCACTAATGCTAAATTTTCGGCATCCTCTATCTGCCATTCCCGTATTTTACACTCCATTTATATATCTCCCTTCCAACTGGAATTTATCTCAGAAAAGATACTCCATTATGAACTCCTTCATAGTTTTATCAATAATTTTGAATCCTGCCTTATGATACATACGCACCGCATAATTGTCCTTTTGTTGGCAAGTGATGCCTTTTTATATCCCTTGCTTTTAACTAACTTCAAATTTGCTTCATCAATTCGGCTCCAATGCCATACTCACGATATTTTTTGTATAGAGAGATTGTACTTATGGTAGTAATTGCGCCTCGCTAAAAAAATCTTACCTTCTTTTACAATAGCTGCCGCTATAATTCTATTCATACCAATCACCTCAAGCTCATTATACAATATATCTTCCTTTTATTTCCACTACGAAAAAACAATTCCAACTCATATAGGATTATACCGGAATATGGGGAAAGTATATATCTACAAAATACTCATGATCCATACTTTTATGAGGCAACGCAAATCGAAATTTAATTAACAGAACGGTATCGTGCAGATCAAAATGACGGCATAATTCATATAAATATTCCACTAAATCTTTTTGAGTTCCCCAAAATGAAATGATTCCATAACAACCGGCTATGTGGTGCCGTGATACAAAATCAGACTTAGATGCAAACTCTAAACTCCTTTGCAATATCTTCGTATTTATCATATTGTCAAGAACGGAAAGTCCGATTGTCTCGCCGTTTTCTACAATTGTTCCATTTGCTTTGACTTGATAAGAAAACCATTGCTCAAAAGATTCCATTCCATCTATTTGATGCGGAATTGTATTCTCACCTAGCAGTGTTTGCAAATCCACGTTGTAAATAGTCAAATTTATCTCTTTATTAATGGTAGCGGAAGAAAAGCTGTAATCATTTTTAAATTCAGTGATCGTCTTCAGTAGTTCCAGCATTCCCTCCGTATATTGCCCAAGCTGGTTTAATATCTTTTGTTTTTCATAGATGCGGCTCCTCTGTTCTTGTATCATGGACAAATATCCATTAATACTTTCCGAATCTATTTTTTCCTTCATTTGGTCCAGAGGGATTTCAGTAAATTTACCTACCAGAATCATTTCTAAAATATCCAGATGTTCCAGAGAATAATAACGATAACCACTTTGTGAATCAACGATTGGTTCAAGCAACCCCTTTCGATCATAGTGGCGTAAGGTATCCAAAGATATACCATACAATTTACTTACTTGTCCAATACGTAACAATCCGTGCATCTTGCCCTCCTTAAAATTGAATTGAGCCATTGACTCTTGAGCCGCTCAAGGGTTTATAGTAAGTATAGTACCTAAATAATCGTTTGTAAAGGAAGGCCTGTCATGGATCATATTATTATTGAAGAGTATCAGGACAAAGATTTCGAAAGCGTAATTTCCTTATTAGTTCATTCTTTTAACAGCAAGTTTTGCCATCGTCAGAATTTAAGCGTTAGCGAAATAAAAGATATTATATATGCTTCTTGGGATTTAAAAGCCGGTGATCTCTCCTATCTCCATTTTGTTGCAAAACAAAATCAAAATATTGTTGGAGTGATATTAATACTCTGCGAAAAAAAAAAAAGGAAATAAAAGAATACCGATCATTTCCTTATGCAAAAGATACGGTGTCATAAATACCGTACTGCTGTTTTTTAAAATGCTGCTGCTGGATGCTGACACGCCAAATGAATGCTATATAGAACACATAGCAGTTAGTGAGGCATTGCGTGGGAAAGGAATTGGAAGGCTGCTGCTTCAACACGCCGAACAGGTATTATTGGATCGTGGCTATACCTCTTGGTCATTGGCGGTTGCTGAAGATAATTCTGCAAAAAACCTTTATTCCAGATTAGGATTTAAAGAAATAAAAAAGATAAAAAGCCCCTTAAAAGGATTTTTTGTCGGAACATGTCAGTGGACTTTTATGCGGAAGAATTTTTATCCCGAACTGGAAAAAAAGCATTGAATATGAGAGCAATTCTCTCATAAAGATGCGGCATGTTCACGGCAAATATTCCGATATGATGTAGGGGATATCCCCGGTGATATTCGCGCATTCTTCAGACCATTTAGAACAAAGAATAAAACGAAATCTATTGATTTTTATATAATACAATTAAATTGTGGATTCCTCTAATCTCCAATTGAATCCGGCACCCCGATTTCATAGGACGGATGATACAATCCCGTCGGTTCATAAAAATTCAAACCAATATATTGAAAACCCAGTCTCAAGAGCAGCTTTTCTGATGCCTTATTTTGCGGATGATGTCCTGCATACAATTTATCCGCTTTTAAAATATTAAAACTGTAATTTATGACGGCTCTTGCTGCCTCAGAGGCATAACCCATGCCCCAGTATTTTTTCCGCAGATGAGAACCAAACTCATAGGAATTCGTATCCGTTTTAAAGGGGCGGATACCGCAACAGCCAATCAGTTCATCTGTAGCAAGCTCAAAAATAGGCCAGTACTGTATATGAAACACCTCATCATTATAAATTTCAGTATCCAGGCGGTTAATGATATCCTGATGTAAAAACTTTCCGGCAGCACAAATAAACTGTGTGACCTCTTGATTCCCCCATAGTTGGGCAGCCAAATCCAAATCAGAAGCACTCCACTTCGAGAAACCAATCCGGTTTGTTTTTAGAAAATACTCTCGCATCGTACGATTCCTCCCTTACTATAAAAAACTTCCCCACTTGCTTTCATTCTTTATATGGTTTTGCAAATCTTTTTTCATAAGCACCATTCTTCTTAAGATTGAAATCCCAATAGTAGTTCGTTAATCCGGTTAATGAGAATATAGAAAATAATAATTGAGTCCCTTTTGATAGATACTCCGATTTTTCATATTCTTTTTTCAGGTTTAAATCCATAATTCCTTTGCTGGCATACGTTCTTCCTATTAACTCCATTTGATCAAAGAACTTTTTGTTGGCTTTTTCCGGTTTCATTCGGATACCTTCCACACCGCCTTTTATAATGGTTCCGTCTAAGGATACCCCCAGCCTTTTTGTGATTAGTTCAAGATAAGGTCTCAAATAGTACGACTGACTAGTCTCTGGAAAACCGGATTGAACGAAAAATGCCATATGTACCTCTTTATTATTAATTGGCTTTAGTAGTTCAAAGAATTTCATTACTGATCCGGGCATAGCGTGAACATAAAGCGGAAATACAAATAAATTATTTTCAACGGAGCTGAAATTCTCAGCCCAATTTTTCTGTTCTTTTATATTTATCAAATTCCTAACTTCTATATTTTCTGCTCCCTGTGCCTTCATTCCCATTATTATCTTTTCAATGATCAGTTTACTGTTAGAATGATTCCCTCTTGGAGATCCATTATAAATCACCCATTTACCGTTTGGTTTTCTTTCAATAACTTCCTTTGACAAAACCTCAGCCATAGGCTTTGTGCTTTCTAAGTCAGCTGTTTGTATGCTTTCATTTTCATACAATATTTCTTTACAAGGGCTTTGGAAATGGTATGCCATGCGGGTAAGATAGTCCTTTATGATTTTCACTTCCTCAATACTTAACCCACCCTTTTCAAAATAGAAGTTCATAACAGGATATTTATCATATCGTTTCAAGTGACCGCATTCACCATTTCTTAATTTAATGTAGGGTAGATAATGTTGAATTAATCGATCCAGAAATGTCTTCCCCTTTCCATCGATAAAGCCATTTGCTGTATGAAACAAAATAACCACTTCATCACTGTTTATATAGTCCTTATACAATTTAAATGCATCATCGTTTAACGCACATTTTCCAGGGGTCTTCCACCAGCAGCTCCAACAACCGATACAATCCTTCATTTCGGTATCCATAGAATGATAGATGACTACCTCTGTTACCTTTTTTGTTTCCAGATAGTAATTCTTAATTTCCTGAGCCAGTGATTCATTTCTATTATTTTGCCCTAAATCAAAAATCGATATTTTCATGACTCCTCCTCTATCCTTTTAAAATAATCTTCAAACCACTTTATCACAAAGCTGGTGTACGCAAGGCCAAACGCAAGAGCATCATTTTCATATTTTTCCGGTCTGTGGTTTTCCAGAGATAACCCCATTTCCTCAAGGCATAAATTCCCTTCATCTCTAATGTTTACAAGGTCTTTCTGCATATTTTTAAAGTTCTTAACATGGAGGTTAATCGATTCCAACCGTTCCTCTTTGGTTAATTCATTAAAAAATAGCATCTTTAGCAATTGTGTGGACTTATACTTATCAAAACCCAAATCCTGTCTCATCAGCATGCTAAATCGTTCTCTTCCGGTATCCGTAATTCTATATAACTTTTTTGTCCTGTTATTCTTAACTTCCTCTTTTGAAGTTATATATCCATTCTTCTCAAGTCTCACTAAGGCCGGATGGATTGCGCCTTGACTTGTACTTGCAAAATATTCGGTGCTTCTTTCCATTCCCTTTTTTATGTCGTATAAGGTAAGAGGATTATTATAAGATAAAAATCCTAAAATAATTAACTCTATCATGCAATTACTCCTTTATGAAATCGTAGTTAATATGTCGTTTAGACATATATAAACATTACTCCAATTTCTATATTTTGTCAAGAATATATGTAAAATCCCTCGATATGTTTTCATTAACACATATTGAGGGATAAAAACAAGACGAAATATTAACTTTTATAATACCGTATCCGTGATCCACAGTATTTTCAAGACTTTAAAAGCTTCACACTTTTGAAGCATTACTAAGAATTCAATGTTTTGATCTGTCATAAATGATCCAAATGCCAGTTTATTCTCCCAAAAGGTAATTGTTTTCGTCATTAGCTGGTTCCAGTGTTCTGATTTCAAAAGATTTACATCCGGAAGCAATGAAAGGGTCTGATTTCACAATCTTCGTTGCTTCTGCCAAATCTTCAGCTAAAAAAATGACCATTCCTCCGGGGTAATCTGTAAAAGGCCCGCAAAATACAAGTTTGCCTTGATTCTTTAATTCTTTTAAATGATCCACATGACTCTTTATGAGTTCCTTATTTAATGGTTTTACATTATTCATCAAATATATATACGTCATTACTCTTCCTCCTTAAATACTCCATATCCTTAAGGTGCGGGGATCGCATTTTCCGATGCACGGCTAACTGTCTCCCATTCCTCCCAAGCATTCATACGTTTCTTTAATGCGTCCATTGCCAAATCGTAAACCATGCTGCCTAGGATAAGCCGCAGGGGAGGATTATCACTATCTACTAATTTCATAAGGGCTTCCGCTGCCAGGGAAGGATCACTACCTGCCGAACCTTCGGAATACTGTTTGGCCAGTTCTCCTTTTCTATTTTACTTAATTAATGTTCAGCTTTGAAATGAAGCATTGTCAACCTACTCTTATCCAGCACATTTTGAAAACTCCTTCTCAAGGAATAACAAAAAGCACAGGCAATTTACTGCCTATGCAAAATAGAATCGGAAAAAATATACCATATTATAATAAATGCCAACACAAAAACCAACCGTTCCTTAAATCGGAGAGGTTTCGTTTGCTATAACATAAATAAGGTATCACGCATGAGCAGACTTTTCCCAATTATCTGCATCGGCAGATATAAAAGAATGTTGCATTTAATTGCAAAACTCCCTTTATCGAAAAAAATCAACATACGTAATCCCTCCGTTCTAGTAATATAAATAAAAGATAACATATGAGTTCTGGAAAGTCAATGAAGGCTGTCGCTTAAAGGTAAGGCAAACATCTAAAGCGAAAATTAAAAAAGCTGCTGCAATTAAGGGATACCCCCCCATGCAGCAGCTCTGATAAAATATAATAAATAGCAAATTGAAATAAAATTAATCAATCATAAAACAAGCTACGCCAACATTATTTAACGTAATGATTGGCTTACATCGGAATGTCTTGCAGCAGTTATCAGACATTCTTACTTTTAAGATATAAAATCCTTCATAAGGAACTGTAAACTCAAAGCAGCCGCAACCTTTGATCTGTACACAGCACAGTAAGGTATCAATGTCTTTACATCTCTCATATAACTTTACATCCCAATCATGGAAACTATTGCAGCAACAGCCCCAGACACAGCCCGCGATAATACAGGGTTTAATCAGGCATTCCTCACAAACAGGGCAGGGTTCCGGTTCCGGACACTCTGCAGGAATTGGTATTGGAATGGGAACAAATATGGTTTCCGGTTCCGGGCAGGCTGGGCATGGCTCCGGTATCGGGCATTCCGGACATGCAGGGCATGGTTCTGGTGCCGGACATGGCGGCGGTACCGGACATGATGGACAAACCGGACACGCTGGACAGGGTTCTGGTACCGGGCACG
>DEYX01000104.1 GCA_002365025.1 Hungatella sp. UBA3147
TATCATTAAATTCTTTTACCGACTGGTCAGAAAGGACTTTGATGAAACCAAATAAACATATGTTTTTCTTAGTGTTCTTACTCCTGCCGCTTCTTTTATCAGGCTGCGGGAGGCATTATCCGGATTATATCAGTCAATCCGGCAGTCCTGGCACTGAGGAATCAAAAACGGCTGCAAACGAAACAGATGATCACAGTGCAGATCCTACGGAACCCACAATCCATATCTCAACTACAGGAAGTGATCCCTATGAGGTTAGAGCAGGAGAGCTGCTCTTAAGCATGTCCCTTGAGGAAAAGGTGGGTCAGATGTTTTTTGTCCGCCTGCGCAAAGCCAGTGCCCTTCAGGATATTGAGAAGTATCATTTAGGCGGTTATATCCTGTTCGGAGACGATTTTAAGGATGAGACGCAAACCGGCATCCGGGATTTTATTAGGAGCTGTCAGAATGCCTCCTCCATCCCCTTGCTCATGGGAGTGGATGAGGAAGGCGGGACCGTGTGCCGTGTCAGCAAATACGCAGCATTCCGTTCTGAACCGTTTAAGTCTCCTCAGGATTTGTATAAACAGGGCGGCTTTGAAGCCATTCAGGCGGATACAAAGGAAAAGGCCGCCTTTCTGCTTGGACTTGGGATCAATGTTAATCTGGCTCCTGTCTGTGATGTCTCTGTTAATCCGGATGATTTTATTTACCGCAGGTCTTTTGGCCGGGAAGCCAGGGAGACGTCTGATTATGTCAGGACAGTTGTCCGGGAAATGGAAAAAGCGGGAATCGGCAGCACGCTGAAACATTTTCCCGGCTATGGCAGCAATGGGGATACCCATACGGGATCCGCGGTTGATATTAGAGATTACCAACAATTTGTCAAGAGTGACTTCCTGCCATTTGAGGCCGGGATTAAAGCTGGAGCCGACAGTGTTCTGGTTTCCCATAATATTGTAACTTCCATGGATGAGAAACATCCTGCCTCACTTTCCCGTGGGGTTCATGATAAATTAAGGGAATCCTTAAACTTCAAGGGAGTGATTATGACGGATGACCTAAGTATGGATGCCATTAAGAACAGTACTTCGGAGGCGGCTGTTCTGGCCATTGACGCCGGGGATGACTTATTGATTGCGACTGACTTTGACGTTCAGATTCTGGCCGTTTTAGATGCCATAAATAAGGGGACCCTGAAAGAAGAAGAGATTAACACTTCCGTAATCAGGATACTGGTCTGGAAGCTTAAATTAGGCATATTGCAGTGATCCGTACAGCCATTACGTTTGTACATTTAGCGATATAAAAAAGGTGAGGTTCCATGTTAGGAATCGCACCTTTTTAAATCGTCAAAACGTATTATCAAGCTTCGTTAATTACTTTAAAAAAATTATTAATTTCCACCTGGCCATAACCCCATATGTTATTTGGATAAGTATAGGCGTTGTCGCGGGCTGCATACAAAATCAGCTGCCGGTTAACAATACCGCCAGTCATCTGGATATAATTCTCTTTGATAATCCCCCATTCAAAAATCATTGCCATGATTCCTGCTATATGGGCCGCTGCGGCTCCTGTTCCTGTGGCAGTGCCGTATTTATCTCCCGGAACCGCACACGGGATAAGATAGCCCGGAGCTGCAATGTCAGGTTTAACCACTCCAATTCTTGTATAGCCTCTGCCGGATTCTTCCAGGATGCTGTTATCCAGCTGATTATAGGCAGTAACGGTCAGCGGGCTTACTGCGTTTCCCGGAGAAGTAATCGTAACGTTTGGATCCGGGTTTATAAAGTATGTTTCGTCTGTTATCAGATTTCCTGATGGGAGCCATGCATGAAAGGAGAATGAATCATTATTATTATTTTCTAAATGAAATTGCCAGGTTCCAGGAAACGTGTTTGTGAATCGCAGCAGGATAAGCTGGTCCCCGGTATTCTGCTCGTAGATAATATTGTTTATCCAGGCGTTTGTCAGGCTTATATTGAAATTATAATTGATGCAGCCATTGATAGATGGAGGAATTAATCTTGTAATCTCCCGGGTAGGGGAGGTTATGCTGATGGACAGCTGAGCAGGGGAAGTGGCCCAAATTTCTACGAAGAACATGCTGTCATCGTTTCCAGCATTTATACTAAAATCACTATAATGGACTTCGGGTGAAGTGGCATAATAATAATGTCTTTTTTTGTTTCCTTCATTTCCTGCTGAGATTGAAACCCCTATTCCAGGAAGCTGTGCCAGATAATCGAAATAGCTGCTTAAAGGTCCGTTTCCGTCATGTCCTCCCATACTTGTACCAAGGGCAATACAGATAACGATTGGCTTATTTAATTCTAAGGAGACAGAAAGCAGGTAACGTGCGGCAAGCATAATATCGGATTCCTGAAAACACAGAAGTCCATCCGGTACAAAAAAGAGATCCTTTAAATTCTTTTTGGCATTTTTCAATTTTACGACCACCAGATCAGCTTCCGGGGCAACTCCGCGGAAACTTTGGTCATTGGTTGGAGAACCGGCCGCAATACTGGAAATTGCCGTACCATGACCATTGGTATCAACCGAGGGAACGATCGATAAAGGATTATCTGACTGTAACGCTTTGTTTATCAGATCTCTGTCGTACTCGGAGCCAAATGAAAAGTTATCCGGCCGTTCACCGGTTTGGTCGGTCTGATCCCAGATTGACTGAATGCGGGTGGTTCCGTCAGTGTTTTTAAAAGCCTGATGCCGGTAGTCAATACCGGTATCTATAATTCCTATTAATACATCTTTTCCAAACAGGCTTAAATCAGGATTGTTCTGAACCGCTGTAATTCCGGATATGTCTAAGCTTACTAATGAATTTAGTGTGTAAAGTGACGGAAAACTGTTATAAGAATACAGCCCTAAGTTACAAGGGTTCATAGATTCTGCCGGGATATGTTCCAAAGAAAGTCTTTCATTGAGGTAGGTAATATCACTGTCCTTTTGATGTAGTGGAATAAGAACATTATTTACGAACAGATCGTAATAATTATTGTCAAGTATTCTTTCCAAAATCAAGCCCCCTCTTTGCATTCTGGTGCTATACATATTTATGCAGAGAGAATCTGATTATGAATATTATTAATCATGAGGCAGGGAAGGATAAGCTGCTTCTATTCCTTTGATCTTCTCGTAAAGCATATCATTGACCGGAACCGTTAATCCGTGTTTTGCCGCCAGACGGCGGACAACTCCGGAAAACATTTCCACTTCAGAATACCGGCGGGCCATTCCATCCTGGCGCATGGAGGGAGCGCTTTCCGGAGAAAGAGTTTTGATCAGATCTATGTAGAAATTCATATCTTCTTCCGATAAATGAACCCCTTCCTTTTTTGAAAGACCAATCACTTCTTTCATGGCCCCGATCAGGGCGTCATAAGGCTCTCCAGGAGTCAGCACTCCGCCATAATTGGTTTCAAAGGCCATGCAGGTCTGGTTGATTCCCACATTCAGCATGAATTTTCCCCAAAGACGTTTTACAATGCCGGCTTCCACCGTATAGGATACGCCGGCCCTGTCAAAGTAACGGGTTAAGTCCTTAAGTCTTGATTCCTGTCCTTCGGTCCTGGTTCCAAGTAAGAGCGTGCCCGGGCGGGTGTATGTAAGACTGGAACCAAACCTCATGGCGTCCATTCCCTGTGCAATGCAATAAAGTACTTTTTCCCTGCCGAACCGTTTTGCAATGATCTCCTCGCTGTCTATTCCATTCATGACCGATAGGATCGTGGTATCAGGACCAACGCTGGCCTCCATGGTATCCAGGGCAGAAGAGAGGGCACCGTATTTGACCGCCACAATCATAAAATCCACTGGCCGGGCATTTGTGCAGTCCTCGATCCGAAAGGAAAAAGGTTTGCCGTTTATGGTGAAGGGTGTTTGCTGGTAACGTTCTATCCGTTCACGGTCCCCAAGAAAGAATAGGTTATCCGGGCCAAGAGAGGCAGTAATCTGGCTGGCGTAAAGCATTCCCAAAGCGCCCAGTCCTACAATTGCAGTTGTTTTAGATTGATCACACATAAAATCTCCTTTCAACTAAGACTTGTCTACGGAATGAGGCACTGGTTCTTATCAAAGCCTCCTGCATTCATGCTGTCCTGATATATTTTTCCCAATTCTTCCAGATGAAAAACCCCTTCAGAAACTTTATAGAATTTTTTAGAATCCGCCAGATAGAACATGCTGTTTTCGTCAACATTAATAGCGGCAGTCTGACCGTTGGTGTTAGAAAAATAAATCTGGTAGGTGGTGGCACTGTCAAGAGCTCCGTCAGGGACTTCTTCTAAAGAAAAGCCGTGAAAGAGATCAGCAGCCCTTTCTATAGTTTCCTTGCTCTCGTCATAGAAGGAATAACAGATGGAACCATAGTAAATGGAAACGGATTCGGTTTTTTCTGTGTCAATAGGAATACCGGTAAGGTTCTTTGCCTCTTTTTTCAGGCTTTGGCATGCGGTAAGAGATAATATAAGAATGATAAAAAGGAAAAAGATTCTTTGTATTTTTCTATTCATAGGAAACCTCTTTTTTAATCTATATTACCATAAGTTCCTAAAAAAGCAAAGAATAGGAAGGGGCCCGGTAATTATGTTTGCTTTGTCTGATAATATTCTGTCAGAATATCAAGATAAGCCTTGGCATATTTCGGCAGGTAGCGGTTTTTCTGATAGGCGGCTATAAGGGTGTTTTCAATCTTTTCTTTCCCAATGGACAGGCAGACTGAGGATTTAAGTTCTCTGTCTTTTAAATAATGATAGTAGCTTTCAGGAGCAAAGGCGGCTCCCAGGCCTTCCATGGCGAGACGGATAGACATTTCGCTGTTTCTGGTATGAAGGAGAATATTTGGTTCCAGCCCGTAATCTTTAAAGAGCTTTAAAGCAAGGCCGCCTGTATTCTGGTCAGGATAAAGAAGAATAAAGGGCTCGTCTGCAAGAAGGCCAAGATCGATCCAGGGATATTGAAAACCATCTTTTTTTTCAGCCATTTTTACCAGTGGATTAGATCCGGATAGGACGAGAACTATTTCTTCCTTTCCGATTACCTGATAATCCAGGCCGGTTGGAAACTCATGGACATTGTAAATGGTTACGTCCACGGTATGGTCGGTCAGAGTATGTTCTGCTACAAAGTTGACTTCCTCCATCATGTTGACTGTGACATGGGGATATAGCTTGTGGAAGTTCGAAAGAGTGGGACCGATCAGGCTGTTTCCAAGCATGATGGGAATGGCGATATTTAAACGTCCGTGGTTTTGGTGCATAATATCGTCAAACTCCATGTCCCATTCGATTCCGAATTCCACGATTCTTTCAGCATAGTGGATGTAGCGTTCTCCGATATAGGTCGGAGAATAGCAGCTTCCAACACGGTCAAAAAGACGGGCCCCAAGCTGATGCTCCAAGTTTTTTAAATATTTGCTTAAGGATGGCTGGGAGATGAAAAGGGTTTCTGCAGCTTTGCTGATGTTTTTCTGTCTGGCGATGGCCAGAATGTATCTTGCTTCCTTTAATTCCATAAATATTCCCCCTTTATGCAGGTAATGGCGTTCTCTTATAGCTTTAATGCATAGAAAATATAGATTATATGTATTTGACGTACAGTATATCATAAATTATAATAAAAGTATAGACATAGATTAACAGAACTTATAAGTGATGATAAGTTCATAATAATTGACGTAAAAAGCATGGGGAGGTCCAGATGAAGAAAAGTAGTGCATTTATCATGGTGGTGCCAGGGCTTGTAATACTGGCAGTGTGTCTGTTTTTACCGCTTTTAAGGGTACTGATTCCGTCTTTTCATACCGGAGACTATCCGTTCAGCGCTTATGTGGAATTTTTTCAGGATGAGTATTATCTCAAAATTTTTATGAGAACGGTTAAGGTTGCGTTCATCACTACGGCTGTCTGCATGGCAGCAGGAGTTCCAACTGCATATTTTATCAGCCGGTGCCAGAAGAAGTGGAGAGGGATTTTGCTGTCTGTTTCCATTTTTCCCCTGATGACCAATTCTGTGATCAGAAGTTTTGCCTGGATTAATATTTTAGGAAGCAACGGTATTATTAACCGGTTTCTTATGGCGGCCGGTCTTGTGGAAAAGCCTGCGAAACTGCTGTACACGGATTTTGCCATTATCATTGGTTCCGTTTACTTATTTCTTCCCCTGATGATCGTTACAGTGGCCGGTGTTATGGAAAATATTGAGGATGACATGATGGAAGCGGCTCTCAGCCTGGGGGCGGACCGGTTCAAGGCCTTTATGAAGGTGATTTTCCCCATAAGTCTTCCCGGAATTATCGTTGGAGGCATTCTGGTGTTTACCGGAACCTTAACGGCCTATACTACGCCTCAGCTGCTTGGCGGGAATAAACATATGGTTCTTGCCACATTCATCTACCAGAGGGCCATGAGTGTGGGAGACTGGAATGGGGCCGCAGTTATTTCCCTGATCATGATCGCCACGACCCTGGCTGTGATCAAAGGTTTAAATGCCCTGTCAGCCAGACTGGACAGAAGAGGAGGAAATCATGCGTAAGAATAAAATGCTGACTGCTTTTGCTGTAATCGTGTTTCTGTTTTTGGTTCTGCCGCTTGTCATCATTACTGTGACCGCTTTTGGGGAGGGCAGTGCCATAACCTTTCCCATTGACTCCTTTTCTTTTCGGTGGTTTGTCAATGTATTTGCATTAAAGTCCTTCCGGGTTTCCTTCGTGACCAGTTTGGAAATCGCCCTGCTTGCGACCGTGGCTGCCCTGATTGCAGGGATTCCGGCTGCTTATGCTCTGGCAAGGTCCGGCATAAAAGGAAAGGGGATTCTAAAATCCGTGTTCCTTTCCCCGACCATTGTGCCTGGAATCGTAATCGGCTTCGTGCTCTATCAGTTTCTGGTACTGACTTTAAGAGTTCCTGTGTTTGCCGGACTTTTGGCCGGGCATTTTATGGTGACACTGCCCTATGTGATACGGGTGGTCGGCTCCAGTCTGGACCAGTTCGATTTTTCGGTGGAAGAGGCGGCCTGGAGTCTGGGGTGCACAAAGACGGGGGCATTTTTCCGTGTGGTACTGCCTAATATCACATCTGGAATCTCCGCTGCCTTTATGCTGGCTTTTATTAACTCCTTTAATAACATTCCGGTTTCCATGTTTCTCTCCGGTCCCGGTGTGTCTACTTTCCCGGCGACTCTCATGGGTTACATCGAATATAATTATGATCCCACCGTATCGGCGGTATCCGTGCTTTTAATGGCCGTAACGGTCCTTATTATGGTAATTGTTGATAAGACACTGGGAATTGCAGCTTTGGCAAAATAGGAGGAGAAACCATGGCGTATATGACACTGCAGGATATTGATGTCTGCTATGATAAGAAGAAACAGATTTTAAAGGGATTGAATTTAGAAGTGCAGGAAGGGGAGCTGGTTTCCCTTTTGGGGCCAAGCGGCTGTGGAAAGACTACGACCCTTCGGGTTGTAGCAGGATTTATTGAGCCCCAGAATGGAGTTTTCGCTCTGGATGGCGCGGACCTTACAAAGGTTCCGGTCCACAAGAGAAATTTTGGAATCGTATTTCAAAGCTATGCCCTGTTTCCTCATTTAAGCGTATATGACAATGTGGCATTTGGGCTTAAGATGAGAAAGCTTGATAAAGCGGAAATTGATAAAAAAGTGGATCAGATCCTGGAGGTCTGCGGTCTTACGGAATTTCGCGGGCGGTTTCCCCAGCAGATGTCCGGAGGGCAGAGGCAGAGAGTAGCCCTTGCCAGGGCGTTAGTAATTGAACCGAAGCTTCTTCTCCTTGATGAGCCTTTAAGCAATTTAGATGCAAAGCTGCGCATCAATATGCGAATGGAGATTAAGAGGATCCAGAAAAAGCTTGGCATTACCACCTTATTTGTCACCCATGACCAGGAGGAGTGCTTCTCCATTTCGGATAAGGTGGCGGTTATGAATCAGGGAGTGATCGAACAGTTTGACACGCCGGAAAATATTTATCAAAGGCCAAATACGGAATTTGTTGCAAGATTTATTGGTTTTGAGAA
>DEYX01000148.1 GCA_002365025.1 Hungatella sp. UBA3147
ATGCTGGGAGATGCCGGCCCGTACAATGCCGGCCCGTACAATGCCAGAGAATTGTATGCCGGTATGTGTCATGCCGATTCAATGCCCAGAAAAAGAGAAGGAAGCTATGGCGCCTATGAAATGCCCGAATATGGCAACTAGTCCCGCATTTGTGAAGTGCCCTGAAATGCCGAAATGCACAGCACCGGCCATGCGTCCCAGCAAGCCCGCACCGGCTCCTTGCCCAGCCGAAAATATTGACCAGTTCCCAGTTGGAATGGCATATGTACCATGGCAGTGCTGGCAGGAATTGTATCCGTTAGATACTGCCATGAACATGGGAACCATCTTCCCGGATCTGTTTAAACCATTTATTATGGGGGGGTGCCAGTGATGATGGGTTATAATGTTGATTGCGATATGCTGTTAAAGCAGGTTTATCAAGCAAGCTTTGCAATGGATGATGTAGTTTTGTATCTTGACACCCATCCAGATGATCAGGAAGCATTAAACTATTACTTTTATGTAGCAGATATGCGGCAGCAGGCAATGCAGGCTTATGAAGAGCAGTGCGGCCCTCTGATGGTTGATGGAGTCATGGATGAGAATTACTGGACCTGGATCAATGATCCATGGCCATGGGAAGGAGAGTGCGGCTAATGTGGAGGTATGAAAAGAGATTACAGTATCCGGTAAATATAACGACTCCAAACCCCAAGATTGCTTCCTTTATTATTAGCCAGTATGGTGGACCAGATGGAGAAATGGGAGCTTCCATGCGTTATCTTTCCCAACGCTATGCCATGCCTTATAAGGAATGTAAAGGGGTTCTCACGGATATCGGAACGGAGGAGTTAGCGCATCTTGAAATCGTAGCAACCATTGTTCACCAGCTGACAAGAAATCTAACACCGGAACAGGTTGTTGAATCAGGGTTTGGTCCTTACTACATTGACCATACAACAGGCATCTGGCCTCAGTCTGCCGGTGGAGTTCCGTTTAATGCCAACCAATTCCAGTCAAAGGGAGATCCAATTACCGATCTTGTAGAGGATATGGCAGCAGAGCAGAAAGCAAGGAGTACTTACGATAACATTCTGCGTGTTATTTCTGATCCGGAAATCTGTGATCCGATTCGATTTTTGAGAGAACGGGAAATCGTTCATTTCCAGAGGTTTGGGGAAGCTTTAAGAATTACCCAGGATAATCTGGACAGCAGGAATTTCTATGCATTCAATCCAAGCTTTGATATTAGAGATCAGTGCTGATAAAAACAGGCCGCAGCGTAAGTCCTTAAGCTGCGGCCTGTTTTATTGTGTCAATTTACATGCTTTTACTCCAAAATTTTCCTTTATTCGATTGACGGAGGCTGTTTATACTAGTAGAATAAAAGACAAATATACAAGAGAATGGGGCATTATTTATGGATAACAGACATAGTATTTTGACAGACACACTTCCGGATCAGGCTGTTTTCGCTCTGGATATTGGAACCCGGAGCATCATCGGTATGGTGGGCATGCCTGACGGGGACAGAATTCATATCGTTGCCATAGAGAGAGCCGAGCACACAAAACGGGCGATGATTGACGGCCAGATCGAGGATATCGACCAGGTGGCAAAGATCGCTGGCCAGGTCAAGGACAGGCTGGAGAAAAAGCTTGGGTGCAGGCTTGACAAGGTCTCTGTAGCTGCCGCCGGAAGAGCGCTGAGGACAGAAAGCGTGACCTATGAGATGGAGCTTTCCAGACCTCAGAAGATCGATATAGAATCCGTCAGCCGCTTAGAGGCAGGTGCAATCAGTGAAGCAGAAAAATTATTTATGAATAGAGAAGATAAGGATTCGGACCGGCAGTTTTACCTGGTTGGATATACGGTAAGCCGCTATTACCTGGATAACTACATGATATCCAATCTGATCGATCATCATGGACGGGTTCTGAAAGCTGATATTATAGCAACCTTTCTCCCCACAGAGGTGGTGGAAAGCCTTTATGCTGCCATGAATAAAATCGGCCTGGAGGTAGCGAGCCTTACTTTGGAGCCCATTGCCGCCATCAATGCTGCAATACCTCAGAATATCCGCCTGTTGAACCTTGCAATGGTAGATATAGGAGCAGGAACCTCAGACATTGCAGTCTGCAGGGATGGCTGCGTGACCGGCTATACCATGGCCATACTTGCCGGAGACGAGATCACAGAGACTATTATGAAGGAGTATCTGGTTGATTTTGATACCGCAGAAAAGATCAAGTCAGAGATTGACGAAGGGGCGGAGCTTCATTTTACGGATATCCTGGGATTTGAACAAGTAATCACGCGGGAATCCATCTTTGAGTGCATCAAGGAAGCGTCTTCCAGACTTTGCGAAGAGATATCAGCAAAAATCATGGAGGTAAATGGCGGGATGCCGTCGGCCGTATTTCTTGCAGGGGGTGGGAGCAGGCTCTCCGGCTTAAAAGAGGGGATTGTCGAGCATTTAAAGATTGATCCCAAACGGGTTGCCATTGCCGGCAACAATTTTAAAATCAATGCCTATTCCGATGAGTATGACCTTGAGAATCCGGAATTTGCGACTCCTCTCGGAATCGTTATTTCTGCAGGCTTCAGCATTGTCAATGACAGCTTCCGCGTCATATTAAATGACAGGCCGGCCAAGCTCTTCCGAAATGGCAGCTTCACTGTTATGGATGTACTGATGATGAACGGATATAATTATCAGGATATGATCGGGCGTTCCGGTCAGAATCTGGTGGTGAGTGTCAATGGAAAAAGAACGGTCTTTTATGGAGAGAAAGCAGAGCCGTCTGTCTTAACGCTCAATGGAGAAAAAACCCAGCTTTCTGATCCGGTACATACGGAGGACTGGATCGTATTCATCCCAGCCACCCGCGGAAAAAACGCTTCGGCTATGCTCTCCGACGTGGCAGAGCTTGGAAAAGAAGACAAAGTGCTGGTAAACGGCGAGGAGGCGAAGGAAGATGTGCCCCTGGAATCCGGTGACAGCATTATAATAGAAACAACGGCAGCTGAAATAAAGGAAGAGCCGGAGGAAGCCGATTCCAGCCTTCATAAGTCGTCCGCCGGTACAGAACAAGACCGTCAGACAGGTAATAAACAGGGAGAAAAGAGCCGTGAGAGCAAGGGGAAAATCACGTTCTTTCTGAATAACAACCCCCTGACTCTTCCCTTAAAGCCGGATCACCGGCCCTATTATCTGATGGACATGCTGGAATATTCCGGACTGGATTTTAAAAACGTAACCGGACAGGTGGTATTAGAGGTAAATGGGGAAAGCGGATTTTTTCAGCAGGAATTACATAGCAGGGATCAAATCATGATCTATCAGGTCAAATAGGATTTAAAGGAGAAGGACTAACATGTTAAAGGTTATGAAAAGGGATTGCGCGGAAGCGGACTTTGATTTATCCAAGGTCAAGGAAGCCATGAAAAAGGCATTTACTGCAACCGAAAAGTATTATACGGATAGCATTGTGGAATTGCTGGCCTTAAGGGTTGCCTCTGATTTTAAGGATAAGATGAAGGATGGGCTGATTGCTGTGGAAGATATCCAGGACAGCGTGGAGAAGGTACTGGAAGAGACTGGATATACAGATGTGGCAAAGGCTTATATCCTGTACCGAAAGCAGAGAGAAAAGATCAGGAGCCTGGGAGCAACCACTCTTGATTATAAGGATGTGGTGGATAACTACGTAAAGGTAGAGGACTGGCATGTAAAGGAAAATTCCACGGTGACCTATTCCGTGGGAGGCCTGATCCTTAACAATTCCGGAGCAGTAACAGCAAACTACTGGCTTTCTGAAATTTACGATAAAGAGATCGCGGATGCTTACCACAGAGGCGATATTCATATCCATGACCTTACCATGTTAACAGGATACAGCTGCGGCTGGTCTTTAAAAAAGCTTCTGCTGGACGGGCTTGGAGGGATTACCGGAAAGATTACAGCTTCTCCGGCAAAGCATCTGGCAACTCTTTGCAATCAGATGGTTAATTTTCTCGGAATTATGCAGAATGAATGGGCTGCTTCCCAGTCCTTTTCATCCTTTGATACATACCTGGCGCCTTTTGTCAGGGCTGATGGTCTTTCCTATGACAAGGTTAAAAAATGCATGGAGGCGTTTGTGTTTGGAGTCAATACGCCAAGCCGCTGGGGAACCCAGGCACCGTTTTCCCATATTTCCCTGGATTTAACGGTTCCTGAGGATATGAGAGAGGAAAAGGCCATTGTCGGGGGGCGGCGAATGGACTTTACCTATGGGGACTGCCAGATCGAGATGGATATGATAAACCGGGCGTTTTTAGAAACCATGCTGGCTGGAGATGCAGGCGGTATGGGATTTCAGTATCCGATTCCGGTTTATGGACTGTCTGAGAATTTTGACTGGTCGGACACTGAGAATAATCGCCTTTTGTTTACTTTAGCATCTCATTATGGAACACCTTACTTTTCCAACTATATCAGGGGCGGCCAAGTACCGGGGGATGTGAGGATCTCCTATCATGGCGTAACTCCGGATCTTACGAAGCTGCGCAATAAGGCAGGGGGGTTCTTTGGATATGGAGAGAATACCGGGTCCATTGGTGTGGTCACCATAAATCTTTCCCGGATCGGATATTTAGCCACCGATGAATCAGATTTTTACAAACGTCTGGATCAGGTGGCGGATATTGCGGCCAGATCCTTGAAGATTAAACGGGATGTCATCGGCAGACTTTTAAAGAATGGGCTTTATCCTTACACGGCCTGTTATCTGGAAAACTTAGAAAACCATTTTTCTTCCATAGGCGTGATTGGAATGAACGAGGCAGGGCTTAACGCTTCCTGGCTTAAATCCGGAATGCAATCTCAAAGGACAAGAGATTTCGCGGCGGATGTGCTGATGCATTTAAAAAAGAAGCTGATCGGTTATCAGCTGGAGTATGGAAATCTGTACTGCCTGGAAGCGACTCCGGCGGAATCGGCAGCCTACCGCCTGGCAATGATCGACAGGAAGGAATTTCCGGAGATTAAGACAGGCGGAAGGGTAGGAGATGTTCCTTATTATACCAACAGCACTAAACTTCCCTCTGATTTTGGAGGAACACTCCCTGAAGTTCTTGAAAACCAGAATACTGTCCAGCCTCTTTATACGGCCGGCAACGTATTTTCCGTCTACATGGAACAGGAAGCAGAAGACTGGAAAAAGATTCGGGACTCTTTGAGAAAGATGGCGGAGAATTACGATATTCCATATATGACCTTTACACCGGTGTATTCCATCTGCCAGACCTGCGGATATCTTTCCGGAAGAGAGGAAATCTGTCCGAAATGCGGGAAACAGACAGACGTATACAGCAGGATCGCCGGATATTACCGTCCCGTACATGACTGGAATGAAGGCAAACTCCAGGAGTTTAAAAATCGGAAAATGATGAAAGTTGGAAGACTGAAATCAGATGCCGTACCCACATAGTGAGCAGGATTTCATGACCAAAATCCCGGTTTTCTTTAGGAAAGCCGGGATTTTCTTCGTTGTCAGAAGGGGGTGACAGGCTGGTGTCTGGACAAGAAAGCAGTACTTGGAAAATTTTAGATAAATAAAAGTGTCATTGTTTGTTAAATATGTACATTGAAAAAAGAGTAGGGATATGCTAGCATATATACAAGGTGTTAGGTTTGTATACAAATTTTATAGTTTGGATACATATCGAAACACAGATAAGATGAAATAACTGACCCCAAATAATAAGTAAAGGAGAGATTGAATCATGAATTTAGCAAACCAGTTTTCCCTTGATGGAAAAGTTGCATTAGTCACAGGTGCTTCCTATGGCATTGGTTTTGCCATTGCAAAAGGCCTTGCAGCAGCAGGCGCAACTATTGTTTTTAATGATATTAAGCAGGAATTAGTTGATAAGGGAATTGCCGCATACAAGGAAGAGGGAATAAAGGCTCATGGTTATGTATGTGACGTTACCGATGAAAATGGCGTAAATGCTATGGTAGCTCAGATCGAGAAGGAGGTCGGCGTGATCGACATCCTGGTAAACAATGCAGGCATTATCAAGCGTATCCCTATGTGCGATATGACCGCCGAACAGTTCAGACAGGTAATTGATGTTGATTTGAACGCTCCATTTATCGTTGCCAAGGCTGTTATTCCGTCCATGATTAAAAAAGGACACGGAAAGATTATTAACATCTGTTCTATGATGTCCGAGCTTGGCCGTGAGACCGTATCCGCATATGCAGCTGCAAAGGGCGGACTTAAGATGCTGACAAAGAACATTGCATCTGAGTATGGTGAATTCAATATTCAGTGTAACGGCATTGGACCTGGTTACATCGCAACTCCTCAGACAGCACCGCTGCGCGAGACTCAGGCTGATGGTTCCAGACATCCATTTGACCAGTTCATTATTTCTAAGACTCCGGCAGGACGCTGGGGAGATGCAGAGGATCTTTCAGGTCCCGCAGTATTCCTTTCCTCTGACGCTTCCAACTTTGTCAACGGACATATCCTGTACGTGGACGGCGGTATCTTAGCTTACATTGGCAAACAGCCACAGTAATAGTCAGTTTTCAGTAATCAGGTCCGGCCATTTTTCCACGGCCGGCTCTGGTGTTAAAAATATGACCATGATGTCTGCTTTCAGGGCGGAGATCATGGCATATTTTTTAACAGGCCTAATATAGAGGACGGAGAGGGTTCAATGGAAGGAAAGACCAAAACCTATAAAAACCGCGGTGAGTTGGTGTTTGAAACGTTAAAGCAGGAGATTCTGGACCTGGAATTAAAGCCCGGACAGATCATCAGCGAAAATGAAATCTGTGAACGGTTTGGCGTATCCCGGACGCCTGTCAGGGAAGCGGTAAGAAGGCTTCAGGAACAGGGCTTTGTCAATTCGGTGCCATATTCCGGCACACAGGTAACGCTTTTGAATCTGGATACGATTAAGCAGATGATATACATGCGTGTTGCGGTGGAAACCATGGTCATGCGGGATTTTGTGAATATGGCGACGCCTCTCTGGATGGAAGAAGTCAGGTATCTGATCCGCAAGCAGCAGGCTCTGATTCAGGAAAAGGGATTTGAACCGGAGCAGTTTTACCGTATGGATGCGCAGATGCATGCCATTTGGTATCAGGCTACCGGCAAACAAAAACTTTGGGATATGATACAGGCACAACAGTTACATTATACAAGGTTCCGCATGCTTGACTTTGTAACTGAGACGGATTTTACCAGAATCATCAGGGAGCACACAGAGCTTTTTGAACTGCTGGAGAAAAGAGACATCGATGGCCTGGAGCGGTCCCTCAGAGAACATCTGTATTACAGTATGAAGAGAATGAAGTATCAGATAGAAGTAGAATATAAAGACTATTTTGAGCAGGAAGAGCAGGAGGACTGATCATGGCGAATGTATCAATAGCTATAAAAAACCAGAATGGTGAAGTAAAGGCATCCATATTGGGAGAGGATCAGGCAATCCTCGTGTTTGAAGGTGAATACGTAGAAGGAGATGCTATCGTATTCACAACAGATAAAACAGGCGCTCATTATGTGGTACGCATTGATGACTGCATGGATGAATCCTTTGTTTATCTGACAAAGGAAAAAGTAGTTTATACCATACCTTTTGGTGAGAAAAAGATTTCCTATAACCCGGAAGCTTTTACAGGGGAGCGTCATTATCTGACCATTCGGGAAGCCTTTGACTATGAGGCAGACATTTACAGGAACCTGGCAAAGAATGTCATGGACCAGCACGGAGACACAGGCTGTTTCCCTCATGCTTTTGCCAATGTGGAAACCAGAGGAGAAGCGGTGTTTGCGGCACGAAATGCCATTGACGGTGTTCTCGCCAACGAATCCCACGGTGCATGGCCTTATGAATCCTGGGGAATCAACCGCCAGGATGATGCGGAAATGACCCTGGACTTTGGCCGCCCTGTAGATTTTGATAAGATTGTTTTGTATACACGCGCAGATTTCCCGCACGATAACTGGTGGGTAAAAGCAAAACTAACGTTTTCCGATGGAACGGAAGGGGTAGTGGAAATGGAAAAGAGCGTGAAGCCTCATCTGTTTTCTTTGGAAAGAAAGAATATCACATGGGTGAAGATAAGCGATCTGATAAAAGCAGATGATCCTTCCCCATTTCCAGCCCTTACTCAGATTGAGGTTTACGGAAAAGATTCTAAATAAGAATGTAAGAATGGAAGGAAAAGTGTCAGAATGAATCCGGATGACGGTCATTCCGGCACTTTTTTTATAAGCTGAACCTTCCCTTATAGCTTTGCAGATTCATTATTTCTAATTTTGGCATTCTTGAGAAAAAATAGAAATACCTCTTTTCCTTTTCCATTTATTCAGGTAAAATATAGGCAGTGTTCATTAATCACGCATAAGGAGGAAAACAGATGGAACTTTTGTTTCTGGAGCCTGTGTTTATGGAGGCCATCTGGGGAGGTACCAGACTTCGGGATGTATTTGGCTATGAGATACCAAGCGATACCACAGGAGAATGCTGGGCGATCAGTGCCCATGAAAACGGGGAATGTAAAATTGCAGGGGGTATCTATGACGGCAGGCGGCTTAGCGACCTGTGGAAGGAGAAACCGGAGATATTCGGGAATTACCCCGGAGACAAGTTTCCCCTTTTGGTTAAGATTATTGATGCGAAAAAAGATTTAAGTATTCAGGTTCATCCCGATGATTTATATGCAAAAATCCACGAGAACGGTTCCCTTGGAAAAACGGAGTGCTGGTATATTCTGGACTGTGAACCGGGAACTGAGATTGCGATCGGCCATCATGCCAGGGACCGGGAAGAGATGGAAGTTATGATACGGGATCACCGGTGGAATGAATTTATCCGAACTGTTCCAATTAAAAAAGGAGACTTTTTCCAGATCGAGCCGGGCTGTCTGCATGCCATCAAGGGTGGGACTCTGGTATTGGAAACTCAGCAGAGCAGTGATATCACGTACCGTGTATATGACTATGACCGTTTATCCAATGGAAAACCCAGGCAGCTTCATGTGGAGCAGAGCATTGCTAATATAAGAGCGCCTTTTGAGGAAGAACAGGCTGATCCGAAAACAGAGAAAGTACCAGGCGCAGTTCACACGCATTTAGTGACCTGCAAGTTTTACTCCGTAGATAAATATGATATTGATGGTGTCTTTACAAAAGAGTTCGGAAGTTATTTTACCAATGTAAGCGTGATAAGCGGAAAAGGATCGGTAAACGGGATTCCTTTGGAGGCAGGACAGCATTTCATCGTGCCGGTAAAAAGCGGAGAGTGCAGATTTGAGGGAAAGATGTCTATCATCTGTTCCAATCCAGAGTAAAAGGAGGCAAATGAATATGAGACTTGGAGCATTAGAGGCAGGCGGAACAAAGATGGTTTGTGCCATAGGTAACGAAAACGGAGAGATTATAGAACGTGTTTCCATACCTACTGAGACACCGGAGATCACCATGCCCAGGCTTATTGAGTATTTTAAAGATAAGGAAATAGAAGCCCTGGGAATCGGCTGTTTCGGCCCTATTGACTTAAACAGGAATTCGGAGACCTATGGCTATATCACTACCACTCCAAAGCTTGCCTGGGCCAACTATAACATTGTAGGAGTCTTAAAAGAAGCCCTAAATGTCCCTGTTGGATTTGACACAGATGTGAATGGCTCTGCTTTGGGGGAAGCTACCTGGGGGATTACAAAGGGCCTGGAAAACAGTATGTATATCACCATCGGAACCGGTGTCGGGGCAGGAATCATTACCAATGGAATGCTGCTTCACGGCATGCTGCATCCGGAAGGAGGACACTTGCTGCTGGCGAAGCATCCGGATGACGACTATGAGGGAAAATGTCCTTATCACAAGACATGTATGGAAGGACTGGCCTCAGGGCCTGCCATTGAAGCCCGGTGGGGAAAGAAGGGCGCAGAGCTGGCTGACCGGAAAGAAGTGTGGGAATTAGAAGCATATTACATCGCTCAGGCTCTGGTGGATTATATTATGATTCTTTCTCCTCAACGCATTATTCTGGGCGGAGGAGTCATGCATCAGGAACATATAATGCCTTTGATAAGAGAAGAAGTGAAACGCCAGTTGGCCGGATATATCAAGACAAAAGAGCTTGAGGACATTGAGCATTACATCGTACTTCCCAGCTTAAATGATAATCAGGGAATCATGGGAGCCTTAAAGCTGGCTATCAATGAATATCAGCTGGAAAAATAGAGGATAATTGCCAATTTTCTCCTAGTGAAATTCCATTTCCTGTATGTTAAGATACATTTTGTAACAGAAATGTAATAATTACGTAACAAATAAGGAGGATATTACCATGAGAAAATTACCAGTATTCGTTTTCGCAGCAGCAACCGCACTTACTGTAGCAGGTGTACCTATGACCGCTCAGGCAGCAACCTGTTCGGTGTCAACAAGTAATTGCATTAACCTTTCAAACTGTTTTGGACAGTCTGGGGATCTTAACAGCATCTTAAGCAAGCTTGGCTGCAACAGCGGCAACGGTAATAGCTGCAGCAATGGTACGGACTGTACTACTGGTTCCAACTGCGCCAATGGTTCCAACTGCTCCAACAGTTCCACTTGCACAAAGGGGGCTACCTGTTCTGGCGGTAACTGTTCCAACAGCAAGAACAGCAGCTCTTGTTCTAAGACTAAGGGTGCAACCACAAACAATAGCCGCCAGTGCAAGTCATCTTACGGATATTGGAGATAATTATTTTTACGTTTTTTAATGGGTCGGATCCTATGTGTCCGGCCCCTTTTCTATGAATTTTTGGATTTCGCATTAAAAAAACAGCCATAAGGCCAATTTCCGGCTTGTGACTGTTTTTCTTGAAAAATAATTAACTTCCTTCGTTTACAATTTCCTCCAAAATATGGATCAAATCGTAAATGGTGTTAATTTGTACGTTTCGCTCCAGGATTTCATTTTTTAAGTCGATGGAAAGAGTCTCGAATTTGGCCTGGACTGCAGGAGCTATATATGACATATTCATCACCTCATTTTTATGATGCACAGCAGTGGATTGTATTATGCGTGAGTACACTGTTTTTACATAAATCTTATATCGTCAGACCATACTATTGGTGAGGTGATGGAAATGGAGAAGAATAACCAGGAAAAGCTTTCCCAGAAAAATAAAAGTGAAATGAATCACGGCATGTCACTAAAGGGCAAGCCTGAAAATCAGAATCAGACACATAATTCCCGCCGGGAAGGCATGGGACCAAATACAAAAAGAAGGTCGGATTAATCTTAAAAGGGGTGGAAACCAGATGCCATGGTTTCCTCCCCTTTGAGGTTTCATATTTATGATCGGGCAGTTTTACAGGACTCCCATCAGAAGCATTAGAAAAGAAGACATAACCAAAATGAGTTATCTGTCATTGGTAGGGCGGCGGCTGAGAGTTGTTATTGCTTCTTTCTGCTGCTGCTTTGATAAGTCGTTCTGTAATAATAATATATGTACTTATAACGATTATGTGAACAAGCTGAAAGTGCGCGTAAAAAGGGAAGGGCGGAAGCAGAGCAAAGGAGAACTTCCGCCCCATTATGTTACATATATACTAACGGAAACAAACTTGTTTTGTGACGCAAATTTAAGAATTTTGTATATTACCTAAAATTGTGATCAGCCGGAGCCGGATTTTTATGATGGTCTGCAGAAAATAACTGATTTCTGGTCTTTGACAAAGGCAGTGTTTTTTGAATTTTGCTATATGTAATTTAATGTTTCTGAAAGTAGCTTTTGCGAAATAATAAACTTAAAGATATCCCCATAATCAACCCTATTCCCAAATTGTTTATAACAGCAGCGAAAATCAGGCCCAGACTGAGTCCCAGCGTCAGACAGTCTTGATAGGAACTGTCCCTATTATTTGAATTTAGCATCGTATGTACCTCTTTGGCATTTTTAAATATCTTACATCAGTTTTTGTATGAAGTACACTGGTATTTTCTGAGAATGCAAAGTCAGAATACCTGGCGAAAGCCGGTTATATCTAAAATGAAAGCAGGGATTTAATAAGGTGAAATAGCCGCAGAAGGGCTATTTCACCAGATCATGATACTCCGGATGTTTTTCGAACCATTTAATCGCATAGGAGCATGTAAGGATAGCCCTTTTATTTTCAGACCGTAATTGTTTTGCTACGGCCTCCATAAGTTGTCCTGCTACACCCTGGCCTCTGAGAGAATCATCTACATAGGTATGATTGATATTTACGGTATTCTGGTCAACTGCTGGAAAAGTAACCTCGGCAAGTAAGTTATTATCGGAATGATAGAGAGCGATTTGATTTGAATCGTATGTGAATTCCATATGCGTTACCTCCTGTTTTTGTGATAAAGCCATTATATCATTTACAATATGTGACATCAAGAATAACAAAGAATCATGAAATTTGAAAGGCTGTATATGATTGTTATAGCAATTATATAGGTGAAGCCTTAAGAGAGCTCTAAAGATATTACGGATTTCAGGGGGGAGGCTGTGATAGAGTAAAATAAATAGGTGGGCTTCGGATTTCCGGGCCCACCTTTTATACCTTACATTCTATGGCTGGTTTATCATCTCGTATCCCTTTGAATACAGGCTGCCTAAAGCCTTCTTTTTCAGTAGGCATTGATTCCACGATACAAACGAGTTCCGGGGCCAGCCAAACACAATCATCGTTTCCTGGTGGTACATAACCGAAAGGGGAGTAATCGATCACTTTATATTTATGCTCTTTTAATACTCTTAAGCTAACACCGAGTGTAACATGACCCTTATATACAAGTACATCATCATCGTATTGGCCAAGAACCAGGCTGGTCATATTGTTTTCTTTCGGAATGTATCCGCAGATCACACAATCGTCTGTGGACATTATTTTGCATTTTACCCAGTCTTTGGTACGTTTGCCTTGCCAGTAAAGACTGTCTTTTCTTTTTGCAACGGTTCCTTCGAGACCTTTTTCTTTAACAAGCTCAAATAATTTTATTCCATCATTTTCTATAAATCTTGAAACGGAAATTAAATGATTCTCAATTACAACATCAGTAAGATATTTTTTTCTCTCCATTAAGGGGAGCATAGTAATATCCTTATCTTTATAGTATAAGATGTCATAAGCGATGATACTGGCCGGATATTTATCGGCGGCTAATTTTATTTTAAATGAATTACTCATCAACGCTCGTTTTTGCACCTCATAGAAATCAGGGATGCCATTTTTGAGTACAAGCAACTCATGGTCAATGATGCATTTCGTTTTAACCTGTTTATAAAGACTTTCCAGCTCCGGGAATATGGGAATCATGAGTTTGTTTCTCTTGTTTCTCATATCTGTTTTTGTGTCCAAAAAAGACAAAGTCCTGATCCCGTCCCATTTTATCTCGTAGATAAAATTTGGAGAATCAAATGGTTCTACCATTTCCGAAATCAGCATCGGGCTTACATTCCTGCTTTCAAAAATATCCATTATGCCAGACCTTTGTTACTCTTTGTCATTTCAACAGTCTTCTTCATTGCTTCCATCAAATCAATGATGTTGTTTGGACTTTCTTTGTCAACATTTACTATCTCTTTTCCGGCAATTTTAGATTCAATTGCCTGCCGAAGTTTTTCCTGATATTCATCATGATATAAACCAGGGTCAAAAGCAGATGTCATGGAGTCAATCATTGTCTTCGCCATTTCAACTTCTGGATCGCTGACCTCTACTTTTACAGATGCTACGGGCACCGCCTGTATTTCGGCCTGATAATAAAGAGTTTTTGCAATGATTCCTTCGTTTGTTGGATATAATACGATAAGACTTTCTGTTGTACCCAGGACGGTTTTTGCAATTCCTACTTTTTCCTGGGCTAACATTGCCTGTCTTAATAGTTCGAACGCTTTTTCCGCTCCCGGTTCTGGCACAACATAATAATTTTTTTCATAAAATATTTGATCTACATCTGACAACATTGCAAAATGTTCTATGTGTATTGTCTTGTCTTTCTTTGTTTTTATCTTTTCCAGTTCATCTTCCGCAAAAGTCACATACTTGCCCTTTTCGTATTCATAACCCTTTATAATTTCATCGCTTGTTACTTCTTTATTGCATGAAGGACATATTTTCTTTTGTCTTACTCGTTCGTGGGTATCTTTACAGAGCTGATTGAAACTTACTGATATATCTTTTGTTGTTTTGTATAATCCCACCGGTATATAAAGTAAACCTACGCTTATTGCACTTTTATGAGCTATGGCCATGAGATCGCCTCCTTTTTGCTATTGTTTGAAAAAACGAGGATATTATGCAATGGTTATTTAAAATTAACCATTGCACTATTGATCGTTGGCTGCCGGAAGGGGATGATTAGATGTACCGCTTAACCTTACTCATGTAGTTTACATACTCTTTCCCAAATTTGTTAATGCACCATCTTTCTTCGGAAAGAATAATCCAGTGTGCAGATATTTGAAAAACAAGCAGGGATATAAGCAGCAGAATAGAATGTGTTAACAATACACAGCTTGAGAAATATATGAAATAACCGATATACATAGGGTTACGGGAAATTTTATATATTCCGTTTGTATTTATTCCGCTTTGCCCAGGTTTTGCAAAGTTAACAGTGGCAATTATTAGAACACTAATACCTAAGAGATAGATAAATAAGGCGATAAAAAACAATGGCGGTTTGGTCTGGATTCTCAAAAAAGGTGAATATAAGATAATAAAAGCGTTTGAAAACTGGTAAAAAAGGTAGGCAGCTTTTTCGCTGCCCTCCAATGGGGCAAAGAATGCGGCACGGCTTAACGCATCTTTATTTATCATTTTTAACAAGCCGAACCTTATGAGAAAGATAGGTATTATTAATAGAAATGCATTCATTTTAAGCGTCTCCCTCTACCTGCTGCTATCATGTAACATTTTAGCACTTACCTTTTTTACTAAATTATATCATAGCTGCAAGAAACGGTCTATTGAACACGACCGACTCGCAGCGCAATCAATTCCTTTACATCACACAATATGTTTTCACTTGTTACGTTTATCGCCATTGATTTACCGCTTGTACCTGATTTGGTCTGCATATATAAATCTTGTGTATACTTATCGCAAAGGGGAATTAGCAGGTCAGCTTCGGTGGATTCTTTTGCCCCCACATTCACGAGGGCTACGAAATACCCTTGTTTTGGGTAAAGTGTACACAATGCTTTTCCGCTTTTTTTGTATTTTACATTCCAGCCTTTCCAAAAATCTTGATCCATAGAGCAACCGCTATAAAATAATTTCGATTTTGCTTTGTATGTCTGCTGTAAATGATCAGCCAGATTATCCCATAAAGGAGTATCGACAAATTCCCTTATTTCATGATCTGATGGTTCATGTCCGCTACTAAATAATTCACTCCACAACATATAATCACCTGCTTTTTTAATCAGTAATTGTTACGGGTATCACCCATAATTCCATCTTGCACATTTGGGGATTTACACTTATATATTTTTCTGCTGAAAATGGTTGCGTTGATAAATTGTGTTTTGGAAGCCAGATGCGAAACAAATAATTCATGCTTTTATCTAATGCCGAAGTTATCAATTCTTCAAAACCCTCCGCTTCAAAAGTACACACGATATATTCGGCGGCAGGAAGTTCCCAAGTCACTAAATCACTATATGAAGTTGCGTCAGGAATTGCAGAAGCCCCCACAAAATAGGTAAAAGTACCATCTTCATTATTACCGAATGAAGAAGCGGCAAACTCTATTCCGTTTGGCACAAGCCCCTTTATTCCCTCTTTTTGTTTATGAAATTTATCCCACAACAGGCCGGGCACATCAATGCCCGTTGTATCTCCCAGCGGGGTTTGCTGGGATATCGAAACCGGCGCAGAAAAACCAATGTATCGTTCTGAAACATGTATTGCTTTACGAGATATTTCTAAAACGATACTGTCAGTAATCAGCGGTACATTTTCATCAATCATTGTATAGCCAAGCAATAAATCAGGTTTCATAATCTGATTCAACCGAACAGGATTATTGCGGTATTCCTCTGGAGTTATTCCAAATGCGCTTTTGAATGTTTTTGTAAAATGCTCATGGCTATGAAAACCATATTCAAGGGCAATATCCAGTATGCGCCTGCCCTTATCATCGAGCGTTTCACATGCCCTTGCAAGCCTGCGCATTTTAACGTA
>DEYX01000042.1:0-7017 GCA_002365025.1 Hungatella sp. UBA3147
ATGAACATGCGGCATAAAGGCAGCGGAAGCTGATAAATCAGACGTCCGATTCCCAGTTTACTATAGGCAACCACATTTTTATTGCTGTAGAAAATCTTGCCAACATCCATGGCCATCTTGGCTTCCTTATAAGATCTGGAAACCTCTTTAATTTCGCTTACGATCGTACCAAATGCAATATGGACCTGAGTCATTGCCTCGGTATTGAGCATGTCCAGAACAGTGTTGGCAGTCTTTTCCAGATCCTCGTAAGTTTCGCCTTCTTTTACTTCCTTTACAAGAATGATATTCTTCTCATCAACGGCAGTAACAAAATCTTTGGTCTTTGCAGCAAATAAGTTGCGAACTGTCTCCAGTGCGTTCACATCTTTTTCATGCTGGGTTTCAATAATGAATACAACTCTCTTGATGTTTGTTTCAATGTGAAGCTTCTTTGCCCTGTTGTAGATATCCACCAAAAGCAGATTGTCAAGCAATAAGTTCTTAATAAAATTATCCTTGTCAAATCTTTCTTTATACGCAACAAGCAGGCTCTGAATCTGGAAAGCGGCCAGCTTGCCGACCATATAAACATCGTCACTTCCACCCTTTGCGAGAAGAATGTATTCTAACTGGTGCTCATCTAGCACTTTAAAAAACTGATATCCCTGGATTACCTGGCTGTCGGCCGGAGAATCCACGAACGCCAGGATTGAACTTTCATAATCTTCCGCATCAGGAAATGTGGTTGCCAGTACCTTTCCTTCTGTATCACAAATACACAGATCAATTCTCGTAATCCCTTTTAATCCTTCAATGGTTGTTTGAAGTATTTGATTCGAAATCATGGCATATTCTCCTTTTTCGTAAATTTACCTTATTATATATTAAAGCAAAAAGAAAAAAAAAGCAAGCGGGTAGAATAACCGCTTGCTTAAATTTTCATAAATTTTAGTTTAAAACTACGATTTCTGTGTCTTTATCGAATACATGGATCTTTGTTAAGTCAAGAGCAAGCTTAATTGTATCCCCTGGTCTTGCAGTTGTACGAGGATTTACTCTTGCAGTAAAGTTTACATCTTCCACATCAAAGTATAAGTAAACTTCAGCACCTAACAATTCATAAACTCTGATGGTAGCGTCAATGACACTTTCCGGAGATGATGTAAGGAAAGCTTCCTCATCATGTAAATCTTCCGGACGAATGCCTAGGGCTACAGTCTTTCCGATATAACCGGCATCCTCTAATTTTTTCGCTTTTCCTTCTGGAAGAGCGATTGTATTTCCGCCAAATGTTAAAGTAACGTCGCTTCCTCTCTTAGCTACAGTAGCATCGATTAAGTTCATCTGAGGAGCTCCGATAAATCCTGCAACGAATTTATTACCTGGCTTATCGTATAAGTTCTGAGGAGAGTCAACCTGCTGGATAACGCCGTCCTTCATTACTACAATTCTGGTACCAAGTGTCATAGCCTCTGTCTGGTCATGAGTTACGTAGATAATGGTTGCCTGAAGTCTCTGATGCAGTTTGGAAATCTCAATACGCATCTGGCCTCTCAGCTTTGCATCAAGGTTGGATAACGGCTCATCCATTAAGAAGACTTTAGGATTACGTACAATAGCACGTCCCATGGCAACACGCTGTCTTTGTCCACCAGATAAAGCCTTTGGTTTACGGTCTAATAAATGCTCAAGATCAAGGATTCTTGCAGCTTCATGAACCAGCTTATCAATCTCATCCTTTGGAGTTTTTCTCAGTTTCAGGCCAAACGCCATGTTATCGAATACTGTCATATGAGGATACAGAGCGTAGTTCTGGAATACCATTGCGATATCTCTGTCTTTTGGCTCTACATCATTCATTAATTTTCCGTCAATGTAAAGTTCACCAGAAGAAATGTCTTCCAGACCTGCAATCATACGAAGAGTTGTGGATTTACCGCATCCAGATGGTCCTACGAAAATTACGAACTCCTTATCAGCAATATCCAGATTAAAATCCTTAACTGCTTCAAATCCGTTAGGATATTTCTTGACGATGTTTTTCAGTGATAAACTAGCCATCTTACTAATCCTCCTAAAATAAAGTGTTTATGCTCTGATCTGAACCAACAGCTCTCATTGCTGCGGCCCTTGTTCTGAAACAATCATACATGAATTATTTTTCTTTTACCATATTGTTATTTACCAAAATACAATTCTGGCTTTTGGCTAATTTGTATAACGGGTTTTAAAAGTGATTGAAACGTCAAAATATCAAGAGAAACGCTCCAATATTTCTGTTTATATTCGATAGCCAGGGAGTGTTTTTGCCCTGTTTTAGTCAGAAATCACAAGACGGCGCCAATAATTTTGGCACCGTCTTGTAAATCTTATACGTTGTATCATGAAAACAAAGGGTTGTTTTCATAATCTGATGAACGGCAGTAAAAAGCACTGCCTTTTATCAGAAATCTAAAAAGCGATTTCTGATAAGTTGTATTATTGCTTTCTCACAAGAACGTTCAGCCATTTTACGTCAGAATGGCCAGAACGTACATCCTCTGTCTCCCAAAGCTTTACGATCTCAAACCGTCCATTATCTCTTAAGAGTTCAGTCATGGAATCCGCCGTTAAGTCGCAGAAATACCGTTTTCCTCTGAATCCCTCAAAGTCTCCCAGTTTAAAAGACATATAAAAGATTCCCTTATCATTTAAGGCCCTTGCTATCTTTGTAAGAATGTCAGAAAGTTCCTTCTTTGGAGTGTGAAGTAAGGATGCGCAGGCCCAGATTCCATCAAATACATTATCAAAATCTATTTGTTCAAATGTCATCTGAAGCACTTCCAGACCGGTATGGATTTCTGCCAGCTTACACATCTCTTCCGATGCATCAAGCGGTGTCACATCGTATCCCAGTTCATAGAAAGACAGGCTGTCCCTGCCTGATCCGCAGCCTAAGTCCAGAATCGTATCACCTTCTTTCAGAAGATCCAGAAATTCCTTCATAATTCCTGACATATCCTGGTTCACTGTTTCTTCAAATTCCTTTGCCGCATACTTATTATAATAGTCTATCGAGTCCAAAATAATCCTCCTGTTATCCTTTTACCCGTTATCTGATTCTCTCAATTTTACTTTCTGTTATCCTGACTTTTCCTTCTTTCAGGAGATGTCCGATTGCCCGTTTAAACGCATTCTTACTCATAGAAAATTCCCGCTTGATGATCTCCGGATCCGCTTTATCTGTAAACGGCAGACTTCCGTCAAACTGTGTTTCAATAATCTCAAGAACCTTGCCGGAATCTGTATCCATCTGGATATAAGCCTTCTGTCTGGGACTTAGATCCAGCTTTCCGTCTTCTCTTACCTTCGTTACCCGTGCCGTTACTTCATCGCCTTCCCGGTAATTTTCAAAAACTTCTTTCCGGGGAATCAGGCCATAATACTTATGATCTACTGCTACAAAGGCTCCCAGGTTTTCATTGATTTCATAAATAATTCCGGTCACCTGATCATCCTTCTTATAAGGGGACTGATTGCTCATATAGGTATATACCCTCATAGTAGCCGCCAGACGTTTGCTTTTATCAATGTAAAGGGCCACCAGCACCTTCTCTCCCTGCTTTACCTTATGGGTCTGTTCTTTAAAAGGTAGAAGCAGATCCTTTTCAAGCCCCATGTCGAGAAATGCACCGATTTTCCCAACTTCTTTCACTAGAAGCACAGCCGTCTCACCTGCCTGAAGCTTCGGTGATGCTACAGTGGCTATCAGCCGGTCTTCCGAATCCTTATAGATAAATACAGGAATCCTGTCTCCAGGCCCGGCTCCCTCCGGCACCTGTTTTTTAGGCAAAAGTACGGAAACCTCACTTCTTTCTTCCTCACCCACATAAACGCCGAAATCCTTGACCCTCTGTACGACCAGGGTCTGCATCTTTCCTAATTCAATCATGTTACATCCTCTCTGTTGTTCCCCGCAGCCAGATGACTGCGTAAGCTGCTCCCCGTTCATCACACAGGGAAACCGTAAACCCTTCCTCTGTCCGGCTTATGCGGGGATAAACTACATCTCCAAAGACTGCCGCTTTTTTATATTCCACTCTCAGTTCGGTAACCTCCATTTCATCCGGAAGCACCTCTCTGGCAATCTCCACATATTGAGCGTTATTGACATGATGGTTCGTGTCAATATGATGTTTTCCAATGGTAACCGGCTCTGTGTCTTCATATTCCTCCGGCAATTGGATCTTACGGGAAGCATAATCCATAGAAAGCCGCTCTTCATTGCCGTTTCCATATCCCCGGAGGTCTTCCGGTTCAATTTTAACTGGACGCCCCTTTTCCGTATCAAACAAGAACCATACGGAATTAGCCCTTACAAGGTACTCTCCGGCCTGATCACATATGGTGAAATTCCGGTATCCGTAAAATCCCTTAAAATCATAAGGCCAGGTACCTACCACAATCTTCTCTCCCATCACGGGATAGCGGTCCACCACGATCTGCCAGGAGGAAAGCCACCAGGCCTTATGACGGTCTGTTAAGTAAGAAATCCCAAGACCAATATCCTCAGACTGAAACGTAGAACAATCCTGGAGATAATTCATAATGCCTGTTAAAGTCAGTCTTCCGCATTCATCTGTCTCACTGTAGCGGACCCTGCTGCCAAATGTATACATTACACACCTCTCATCAAAATTATATAACATTATAAAGCATTTTCATGCTCTTGTCCAGATAAACCAGAAAGAACCCTGCCCCGGTTTCCCGAGAAATTCTATCAAATAGGAAAGCTTTAACAATAACTTAACAACCGGTAATACAAAAAACGGAACCTTATAGGGTTCCGTTTTTCAGACTGGGCTACAAGGATTCGAACCTTGAAAATGACGGAGTCAGAGTCCGTTGCCTTACCATTTGGCGATAGCCCATCAATACAACAAGAGAAATTATACAAGATTTTTCTACATTAGTCAAGCTTTTTTTAACTCATTTTAAAAAACTTCGTTACCACCCGGGTTCAATCATATACTCCTCATCAGAGATTGTCCGGGCGGCAGAAGATTTTTTATTCATAAATTTTCTTTCCAAAGATCTTTTCCAGTTTTTCCAGTGGAAGCTTAGGCGTTCTGTCTTCCCTCAGCAAACCGTTTGTCTCCTGCATGACATCCGTAAGCTGCGTATAACAGAAACCGGAAAATTTTCTGCTTTTAATCAGGAAATCCGTAATTGGTTCCAGACGTTTTAAAAATTCCCCTTCGCTTCCCACCTTATTGTAATATCCCCAGCCTTTCTCTTCTGCAGAAAAAGCGATGCCGCCATACTCTGTCATCAGGACAGGCTGCCCCCGGTATGTCTGCCCATCCGCCAGAACAAAGCGGCGTTCCGCATGGCTACTAAGGATATCTTCCAGACAATCATATTTCTCTTCGGTTTCCGGCATCAGTTCATAATCATGCAGGGCGAGAATATCGGTGTGCTCGGTCTGTTCCCAGCCATCGTTTCCACTGACCGGTCTGGTCTTATCCAGAGCTTTGGCCTGATAAAACAGCATATTAGAAAAGCTCTGCTGACTCTTATCCGTTTTTATGTTTCTCATTCCCCAGCTTTCGTTCGCTGTCACCCATGTAATGATGGATGGATGGTTATAATCCCGTTCAATGAATTCAGCAAGCTCTCTGGAAGTGCTTACCACAGTATTGTCTGTATACATATAGCAGCTTGGCATCTCTCCCCATACAAGAAATCCCAGTTTATCGGCCCAGTAGTAATATCTTGGATCTTCAATTTTCTGATGTTTTCTGGCCCCATTAAACCCCATTTTCTTTGAAAGCAGGATATCATTCCGAATGGCTTCCTCATTGGGAGGCGTGAGAAGGCTTTGACTCCAGTAGCCCTGATCGAGAACCAGCCTTTGATATAACACCTCTCCGTTTAGCAGAATCCTTCCATTTGAAATACAGACAGACCGAAGTCCAAAATAACTGGTTACCTTATCATTTTGAAGATTTACTTCCATTTCAATTAAATTAGGTTTTTCCGGCGTCCATGTCAGCTGATCCCGGCGCAGATCCAAGTCCGGTAAAGTCAGAATTCCTTTTCCATAGCCGTTTTCACAGGATATTTTCAAACTGCCCAGATCCATATCCATACTGCCTTCTGCAGGAAGGCTATGAAAGGAAACTTCCGCGGTCATACGCTCCATGGTGGAAATAAAGATTTCGCATAATGCTTCATTACGTTCCAGATCCGGAGTTGCCTTTATTCGTTTTATATAGGGTTTTCCCGCATATTCCAGCCATACGCTCTGCCATATCCCAGTTGTAGGAGTGTACCAGCAGGCAAAATTCTCACCTGTCCAGGTCTGCTTTCCTCTCGGTTTATCCGCGTCACTGTAATCCATGACTTTAACCGTTATGATATTCTTTCCTTCGGAAACCAATCCGGTAATATCTGCCTCATAAGGAGTATGGCCTCCTCTATGGCCGCCTGCATAGGTTTGATTGATATAAACCTCTGCTTCATAATCCACGGCTCCAAACTTTAAAAGCAGGCTTTTTCCACTTAATCTGCCTTTTTCCACAACGAACTCTTTCCGATACCATACAATATGGTGGACTCTCGTATCACCGATTCCACTCATTTCGGACTGATAGCAGAACGGAACCTGAATTTTCCGGTCAAACACCGGTTCATCAAAAGAAAAATCCCATTCTCCATTCAGATCCGTCCAATCTTCCCTTTTAAAATCAGGTCTTGGATAACTTTCAATGACCATCTTCATTCTCCTTTCCATTTTCCAAATTTCAATTAATACAAAACTTTATCTTATCCTTTTAAACCGGAAGTACTGATGCCTTCCACCAGGTATTTCTGCAGGCAGATAAAGATAATGACTGCAGGCAGGATTGATAAGGTTGCCATTGCAAACATCGCGCCGTAATCGGAAGAAGATCCCGGATCGCAAAACAGCTTTAAGGCAAGGCTGACCGGATATTTGGCAGACTCATTGATATAGAGCAGGGCGGAAAGAAAATCATCCCATCTCCACATAAA
>DEYX01000042.1:7282-21338 GCA_002365025.1 Hungatella sp. UBA3147
AATCATCCCATCTCCACATAAATGAAAAAATGCTGGCCGTAATCAGCGCCGGGGATATAAGCGGCATAATGATCCTTGAAAATATACCATAATAAGAGCAACCGTCTATCTTAGCTGCCTCGTCAAGCTCACGAGGGATTCCATCTATAAAATTGATCATCATGTAAACAAAGAATCCCTGAATCGCAAAACAATAAGGAAGAATTAAAGGCTTATAGCTTCCTACCCACCCTAATTTCTGGTACCATAAATACTGAGGGATCATCAGTACCTGAGCCGGAAGCATCATAGAAAGCAGCATGGCTACAAACAGAGCTCTTCTGCCAAAAAATCTGCATCTTGCCAGGCCATAGGCTACCAAAGCCGAGGAAAAGACAGTTCCCAAGGTTGCTGCAACGGCTATAAACAGGGAATTTTTAAAAAAAGTCGCAAACGTAATCTTCGCAAAGCCTTTCCAGCCATTGATATAATTGGAAAATACAAATTTTTCCGGAATCAACTGACCAGCTGTCTGAAAGATGGTACTGGTTTCCTTAAAAGAGCTCATAACCANNGCAGACAATTACATGGTAAAAAACTTTGCCTATTTTTCTTTTAGTCTTCATCTGCCTCACACTCCTTCCGTATAAACCCAGAATTTTTTCGTTGCGAACAGAATCATTGTAATAAGGCCTATAATCCCAAGCATTACCCAGGCTAAGGCTGCCCCGTATCCAGTATTATAGAACTCGAAGGACTGCTGGTACATATAAACCGTATAGAACAAGGTGGAGTTAAGCGGCTTGCCTTGCGTAATAATGAAGCACTGGGTAAATGCCAGGAAACCGTTGATCATCTGCATCACCAGATTAAAGAAAATAGTAGGTGTTAAAAGAGGCAGAGTGATCTTGAAAAACTGAGAAAATTTATTTGCGCCGTCTACTCTGGCAGCCTCATAAAGCGTTACAGGAATCTGCTTTAAGGATGATAAAAAAATCAGCATAGAAGAACCAAACTGCCATACTGCCAGGATAATAAGGGTCCAGATAGCCGTGTTCTTATTTCCAAGCCATGCAAAGCTGGTCTGAATCCCCATAATACCCAAAAGGTGGTTGACCACACCGTCTGTTGCAAACATTCTCTTCCAGAGAATAGCGACAGCCACAGAACCTCCAATGATGGAGGGAAGATAATAAGCCGCCCGGTAAAAGCCGGTTGCCTTTGTTGTATTAAACAAAAGCATTGCCACCATAAGTGCAAAGATCAAACGCAGAGGAACAGAAACTAAAGCGAAATAAAACGTGACTCCTATGGTCTGAAAAAATACTTTATCATCGGTAAACATCTTTATGTAATTTTTAAGTCCTGCAAAAACTGGCGGTGACAAAATGTTATAATCACACAAAGAATAGTAAAAGGATATTCCCATAGGCACCACCATAAACAGCAGAAAACCGATGATGAAAGGAAGACTGAATATCACTCCCGCTGTACTTTCTTTGTTCAGGAAATGTCTGAGGCTTGCCCCTTTGTTATCTTTCATAGACGTCCTCCATTCAGGGATAACTTGTGTTCTTAGTCAATCGGATATTCGCAATCCGCTTCGCTACTTGATGATGTTAAAACAGGGGCAGAGCAATCTCTGCCCCTGTACAACTTCTATTTATTTCTTGTTCATAATGTTATTAGAACCGTTAAAGAACTCTTCTGCTGCTGTAGCTGCATCATAAGCACCGTAGCATAACTGTTCCTGAACCTGATTTAACAGATTGGAAACCTCACTTGCGCCGTCTGGCTGTGGTGGATTGATGGGGGAACAGTTCGGGGTTACAACCTCATTGATATAACGGATTACCTCCTGATCCACATCACTCATCTTCGGTGCCAATTCCCCTGAAATTACGCTGGAAGCCGGAACACCTCTTTCTCCCTGCAAAATGTCGTTTGCCTCGCTGGAATTTGTTAAGAAGTTAAGAACCTTAACTGCTTCTTCCGGATTCTTTGTTTGAGCGCCGACAGAGAAAAACATGCTAGACTTTAAATAACCGGATTTCTTCGGATCTGCTGACGGCCAGGTGGTAATACCGATTTCCATACCATCCGGAGCTGCTTTTTGAATAGCAGTCAGCTGATTTGAGTTATAAAAAGCACACCAGGACATGGTTTCAGGACCGGAGCCGTAAACCAGAGGCTCCTGTTCAACGGAACCGATCGAAAGCTCAGCAAATACGCCTGGATCAATAAACCATCCTTCTTTAATTCCAGTCTCAAACATCTGGAAAAATGGAATGTAATCTTCCGCAGTTCCGCCCATCCTTTTATCTCCATAGAGAACAATATCATTGCCTCTCATAAAGTAATCCAGATAGGCTCCCGCATTATAATAAGCAATGTTTGTTTTGTACCCTGTCTTTTCGTAAACCTGGCGGCACAAATCAATAAATTCATCCGTAGTCATATAATCCTTAATTTCAATCCCGTTTTCTTCCAGCAGAGTCTTATTATACAGAAGAGAAGGCGCATTTATTCCCGCACAGATTGCATAGATTCCATCTCCCACCTCACCGCTGGCCATTGTGTTTTCGGAAATATTGGAGACATCCAGGGTACCATCTTCAATATAAGGCTTTAAATCTACCAACAATCCGTTCTTCACATATTGGTCAACGAACGAATAATCCATCTGGACAAGATCCGGGATTGCCTGCCCTGCAGCAGATGTGGCCAGTTTATTCCAATAATCAGACCACTCGGAAAACTGCCCTTCTATCACTGTCCCCGGGTTCTGCTCTGCATATAAGTCTAAGGCAGCCTGAGTTTTCTCATTTCTGACCTGATTTCCCCACCAACTCATAGTCAGCTTTACATCTCCGCCACCATTTCCTGCACCTGCTGCGGTAGACTCTGCTGCAGCAGAACCTTCCGTAGTGTCTGCAGTTGTAGATGTGGCACCGCCTCCGCATCCGGTAAGTGAAGCTGCTGCCATAGCTGCCGCCATTAGTAACGCAATTCTTTTCTTCATGAAACCTTCCTCCATTCATCTACTTTTGCTCTATCAAGCGTTTTCATTATACTTCCCACCATTCTTCCAGTAAATGAGTAAAACCGGGTTCCAAGTTGAAAAAACCGTGTTGTCTGTATAATTTGAATAGTTCTTTTACTTAATTGGTTGTTTTGCGGGAATGTTTTATATATAATTTAGCTGTCATTAGTTCAGTACGCGAAAGGCGGTCCTTTATGAAGCAGTTTATTAGAAATCTCTCTTTAAAAAAGAAGATTCATTCCATTGTATTTCTTTGCATCATCCTTTTGGCTTTCGTTTCTCTGTTCAGTATTCATCTGGTATCCAAGGCCCATCAAAAGGTGCTTTATCAATCTGTGGCCTCCTCCTTATCCTATACTGCCAAAGAGTTAAGTAACCAGCTGGACAATATTTCTACTATGGCTGATATGTTTCTTGCTGATACCAATGTTCAAAGCGGACTCGGGACTTTAAAGGATTCTTCCAGCGTTCAGGACCGTTCCATTGCATACAAAGCTCTTTACGGAACTTTAAATGAATATTATTTTACCTTCCGGAAAAACAATATCAACTATATGAGTCTTTATCAGGATCGCTATTCCATTCATACCCACATCACATCAGGAAATACCCTACCGGAATCCGTTATTCAAGATCTTGTTGCAAGAGCCGAGCACGCGAAGGGACTCACTCTCTGGATAACCGATTACAGTGATGAGTACGGCCTGTTTATGGTCAAGAATCTGCGCCGCTCGGAATATTTAAGTCTGGATTCTTTAGGAACGCTTGTTGTCAGCTTAAATATTGACGGTATGATTAAAGCTGCCACCAGAACCAGCCATTTTTATGATGACACCCGTTATATTCTGTACGGTCAGGAGGATTTAATCTATAATTCCTCTAGTTTAAAAGCCGGGGATCTGTCGCTATTTGATAACTTCTTTCACTCCAGATATGGTCTTGTGAATCCGGATGGAAACAGCTTCTTTTATGTAAAAGGTATTATACCGGAATTTGACTGGGATTATGTTTGTCTGATTCCATATGGCAGCATTGCGGATTCTCTTCGTACCAGCCTAAAAATATGCCTGGCAATCATTACAGTCTCCATAGGACTGGCCATTTTGCTCTCCTCTGCCTTGATCGACTCCATTACAAGGCATTTTGATAATCTGCTTTTAAAAATGGAACACTTTGCAGCCGGAGAAAATGAAACACCGCAGATTTCCTACGATTACAGCAAACGTACTGATGAATTAGGTATTCTTCACACCCGCTTCGACCAAATGGTGGATAAAGTAAACCAATTGATCCGGACCAACTACTTAAACAAAATTCTTATAAAGGAAGCTCAGCTAAAAGCCCTGGAAACTCAGATGAATCCGCATTTTTTATACAACACCCTGGAATCCATCAACTGGAGGGCAAAGTCAGTAGGGGCAAAAGATATTTCTTCTATGACAGAATCCCTGGGTACACTCCTTCGCATTACACTGGATCAAAAGCACAAAGAAGTTCCTTTAAGCCGGGAACTGGAGCTTGTACAATGTTATATGACAATCCAAAAATACCGCTATGAAGACCGGCTGGAATATGAGATATCCGCTCCCCAGAATCTCTTCGGATGTTATGTACTTAAGATGACGCTCCAGCCGCTGGTGGAAAATGCCATCCGTTATGGATTGGAGGAAAATACGGAAGAATGCCGAATTCAAATCGTAGCTGAAACAGACGGTTCTTCCCTCTTCGTTTCTGTAAAAAATAACAGTTCCTTCTTTGAGGAAGACCTCATAAAGAAACTAAAAACTCACAAAATCGAACCCCATGGTTTTGGAATTGGCCTTTTAAATATTCTGGAGCGAATGGAACTTACTTACGGCGAAAACTATGGCCTTACTCTTTATAATGAGGAAGACCAAGCCGTCGCCCGCTTGTCTTTTCCTCTTAATCCTCCGCCTTTAGCCATTTCTGACACGAAAGGAGAACGTTAATGCTTAAATTAATTATTGCCGATGATGAACGAATGATCCGGGAATCTATTTCTTCTCTTATTGACTGGAACAGCCTGGGCATCGAACTTATAGGAACCTGCCGCGACGGAATTGAAGCTTATAATATGATTCTCGATGAATCGCCTAATATTGTTATGACTGATATCCGGATGCCTGGTCTTTCAGGTTTGGAGTTGATCGAACGCATATCTCAAACCGATATGGATATCCAGTTTATCCTGCTTTCTGGTTTTGGAGAATTTGAATATGCAAAACAGGCGATGAAATACCGGGTCCATCATTATCTTCTTAAACCCTGCAACGAGGCACAAATCATGGAAAGCATGCGGGATGTGATCCAGGAATACTATCATCGTCAGGCATTTCAGGATTTGAAAGAACGCCAGAAGGCGCTGACCGCCAATCTCCACCACAGCATTCTGGCAAATATTATCAACGAACAGATCTTTCTGCCTGAACCGGCAGAGTCTTCCTGGAATGCCTATTCCGGATTTATGGATTTTTATAATACGGGATATGAAATGTGTTTTCTACACTATCTGGAAGAAGATCATTTTATCTCTGTTTTAAGCCGTATTTACGATTACATGGTCGAACATGCACCTGGTATAGAACTCTACAGCATATATGTGAAAAACTCTCTGATTCTGTTTTTTGAAGGATATCAGGTCTCCTATGATACGTTTGATTCATTTATGTACAGCTTATATCCAAAGGCACAGTCAGTGGAATTAGACTACAAACGTTATACATTTTCCAGCCTGGGAAGGCTTTTAGAAACCTTGATTGCAAAGATCAAGCGTTACGGAATCATCTATTTTATGAATGGACTCCAGCCAGTCCCCACCTGTAATTATAAAAACCTGATCTCCGAAATAGAAGAGCTGACCACACTTTTAATAGAAGCAAACGGCTCGGAACTGAAATCACACCTGGAGGAACTAACTGCAATTTTAAATGATATCGGCAATCCCGACTTTTTAAAGCAGGCAGGTTCACGGATACTGATTAAATTTGCCACAGAAAGCAACTACCTTTCATCCGTTGACACCACGGAGTATCTGATGGATTTAAACCAGCAGACTGAGGTTGGCAGCATCCGCTCCTTGCTTTGTGGAAAGCTTAACGAGGTCTTAAAAGAGCCCCCCACCCATTCCCGGCGCTACAGCCCTTTTATTGAAAAGGTCATGCAATATGTAGAAGAACATCTGGACAATCCCAATCTTACCTTGAAATCCATCGCAGAGAATTATCTGTTTATGAATGTGGATTATGTAAGCAAACGGTTCAGTAAGGAAACAAAACAAAAATTCTCAAACTACATCACCATTCTGCGCATCCAGAAAGCCAAGCAATTATTAGCAGAAGGTCATACCGAACAAATTCAATGGATCGCTCAGCAGGTAGGATGTGGAAATAACCCCCAGTATTTCAGCCAGATTTTTAAAAAAAATACGGGGATGACACCAAGCGCATATGCAAAAAAGTTAAACGGAGGAGAATGACATGACAAACAAAGAATTATTACCAAAAATCCATCTTGTGATGGACAAGCTAATGAACTTAGGAGGAGCTGACTATGAAAATGACCGCACTGTCGGAAAGGAAGAGGCAAGCCGCGGCATCATTGCCAGAGACTTTGGTATCGAAGAATGGGACTGGCCTCAGGGCGTAGGTCTTTATGGTCTTTTAAAGCTTCAGAGATTTTACGGAGATAACCGTTACTTAGAATTCTTTGACAACTGGTTTGATAACAATCTAAAGAAAGGACTGCCCAGCAAGAATATTAATACAACTGCCCCTTACCTGGTTTTAGCCGAACTGCTTGATGATCTTAAGAACCCGGAATATGAGAAGCTGTGTCTGGAGCACGCCCACTGGCTGATGACCGGACTTCCAAAAACAAAAGAAGGCGGTTTCCAGCATGTGGTAACTGCCATCGGAGATCGCGACGGTGTCCTGTTAAACGATGGGGAAATGTGGATCGATACGTTATTCATGGCAGTCTTGTTTTTAAATAAAATGGGCCATCGTTTCCAGAATCATGAGTGGATAGGCGAAGCTCTTCATCAGGTATTATTACATATCAAATACTTATACGACAAACATACCGGATTATTTTATCACGGCTGGAGTTTTTCGTTAAATAATAATTTCGGAGGAGTATTCTGGTGCAGGGGCAACTCCTGGTTTACCTATGGAATCCTGGAATATATTGAGTCCTACGAAGGAACCCTTGATCCGGGACTTCTCACCTACCTGACAGATACCTTTAAAGCCCAGGTGAATGCTCTGATAGGTTTACAGGCCCCTTCCGGTTTATGGCATACCGTTCTCACTGATCCTTCAAGCTACGAAGAAGTATCCGGCTCAGGTGCAATCGCCGGCGGTATTTTAAAAGGAATAAAAATGGGGATTCTTGATGAATCATATCATGACTGTGCAGACAGGGCTGTTAAAGCGGTATGCAAAAACATAGGAGAAGACGGAACCGTGTTAAATGTATCCGCAGGAACCGGAATGGGCTATCATGAAGATCATTATAAAAACATTACCATTCGCCCCATGGCCTACGGACAATCATTGGCTCTGATCTCACTGGTCGAAGCGTTGAATGAATAACAATCGGATATTCCTAATCCGCACCCCTGCTTAATGGGGTTAAATACACATATAAAAAAACCAGTAAATCTTACATTTACTGGTTTTTCTTATCACTGGGCTACAAGGATTCGAACCTTGAAAATGACGGAGTCAGAGTCCGTTGCCTTACCATTTGGCGATAGCCCATGAGTGCAACGAATGTATTATACTATAGCTTTTCATTCTGGTCAAGTACTTTTTTACACTTTATTTCCAAAAACAAACCATCAGGAAGAGCGTCCTGATGTTGCAGGCTCTTCCTGATTTTTTGTTGTATGAGGCTCTTCCTGGGAACCATTTTTCCCAGTTTCCGTCGCATTCTTTGTTGTCTCAGGCGGGCTGCTTTCCTTGGCTGGGTCCGTCTGCTCTGATTGTTTCGTCTCTTCGCTCTCTTCTTCTGTTGAATCCGGATCTGCATTCCCATCTCCGATCACAGGAGTCTCAAAGATTCCCTTAACAGTTGTCTGCTTTCCTATTTTAGGAGAAATGCCGCCCAGGGTGAAGGTATATTCCGTACCTCCATCCAGACCTGTCACATGAATCTCACAGGAATAAGAATCCGTGTCTCCTACCTTGGCAGAATAGGTTTTTCCATCTCCGTCTTTTACTGAAACTGTAGGATTTTTCCATTTCACTTTGGTTTTAAAATAAACCATCACAACGCCGTTGTCGTAATCCACATAGTCGATTTTAACATTTTCCGTCGTTACGACATCCGCTTCTGAGGTGGTCTCTTCCACTGTAGTCGCTTCTGTGGCAGTTGGCTGGGTCTGGGTCGCCTGTGACGGTGCCTGAGTTGTCGTTTCTGATGAAGAGGCTGCAGTGCTTGATTCCTCAGCTGCAGAACTCTCTGCTATGGTTACAGGAACGGTTGCTGTGGCAACCTGAGTTGTTTGCGCCGGGATCGTCTCTTCCCCCGCATCAGTCTTGCCGCTCACTGCATAAGAGCGTTCCGTTATTACTTTTGCAATCTCCTCCATGGTAAGAGGCGCCAACGCCTTCATATCTTCCATGGAAAGAGAATTGTTTTGCAAAATCAGCTCCCTCAAAAAATAAGCTTTTCCATATGAAATCTTATATTCCTCTGCCAGCTGTTTTACTTCATCCTCTTCCATAACCTGCTGGTCATAGACCACCGCCTTCAGCTGTTTTTCCTCCAGCGTATTCCGGATGTCATTGACCACCGCATAGCGCAGGCCCTGTGCCTTGCTGATGCTGTCATTGGACACAGTAACCAGGATCGCATTATCCAGCTCACTTAAATAACCGTGGGTCACCATGGAACCGATCACGGCGTTGACAGCTGTGTTCAAATCCACTCCCTTTAGATCCATGTCCTGCATGATGCTTTCCCCATCCTCATTAAGGGCCTTTGCTTCCAGGACTTTATTCTTTTTATTTACAGATAATTCCACGCTTGGATTTACATCTATTCCGATTACAGAATCTACTTTCCCATTCTGATAAGTATATGTTCCTCCAGCCAAAGCGATCATGCAAAAGCATGCAGCCACCAAGGTCGCAATGACCCTCTGTCTCAGGAAGAAAACGGAACGTTTTTCCCTCTCTGCCTTTATCTGAGGCGTACTCAAGTCAATTCGTTCCAAAACATTAGGAGTCAAATCCCCGGCCGCAGATTTTAAGCAGGCTTCAATCTGTTGTCTATTCAATTGTCTGCGATTTAATTCAGCCATCTTAAAGCCTACTCCTCTCTTAAATAATTTTCCAGTTTTTTCATAGCACGGTTATATCTGGAAAGAGCTGTAGCCAAAGGAATCTTAAGGCTGGCGGCGATCTCCCTGTGCTTCATACCTCCCGAGGTATGAAGGAGAACGATCTCCCTTTCCTCTTCCTTAAGAATTTGAAGAGCGGCAAGAAGAACCATCTTATCAGCTGCCATCTCAATTTCAGGGCAGACTTCTCCTGTTTCCGCTCCGGTTAAATCCTCCAGTGTCACATCCGAATCATGCTTTTGCTCACGGAATTTCATATAACACAGATTCCGGGCAATGGTAAACATCCATGCCAAAGGCTTCCCCTGGGATTTATAGCCTGACGCAGAAGTCCATATCTTAAGATATACCTCCTGCATGATCTCCTCCGCATCCTGGGGGTGCCTTACAATAGACAGAATAAAGCTGTATATCGTCCGGTCCGTATTCTGATATAGCTGCCGAAAGGCCTCCCGGTCCCCAACCGCAACTTTTTTAAGAAGCTCTTCGTCGCTCAAACGGCCATAATCCTCAGGCCCGCCAAGGCTCATCAATCCCATAAATAACATGGATCCGATTTCCTTTCTACTATGTTAATGCGGAATACTGTCATCTTATTGCATAAAATGGAAAATTTTTATTACCTTATTTTTCCACCCCAAAACCGCTTTCCGCAGTTATGATCAGACAGCACCGCTTATCTATTTCAGTTACCTTTTTCGTGACTTCTTCCTTTAGCCAATCCTTTTTTTTCCTGTCATATTCCCGGGGCATCACCAGATCAAAGATCAGATTGATCTGGCTTTTTCCCTCTACCATACGAAAATCGTGGAAAGAAATCCTGGAATCTATTTCCTGCAGCACATTTCTCAGCATGTTCCCAAATTCCAAAACCCTGGAATCTTTTGTCTCTACCGGGTCCATGTGGATTACCAGAAATATCCCAAATTTTCTTACTGCTTCCCTCTCAATGGTATCAATGATTTCGTGGGACACTTCTATGTCAACATCATTAGGCACCTCTGCATGAATGGAAGCCATGCTTCTGGAAGGGCCGTAGTTGTGCACAATCAAATCATGACTCCCTATAATTCCTTCGTAGCTTTCTACAAATTCTGTAATCTCAACATATAGCTTGGGATCAATAGGCTCTCCGATGAGAGGAGTAAGGGTATCCTTGGCAATTTTCACTCCTGCCCACATGACAATGACAGAAACCGCAATCCCTATGATTCCGTCAATATTAAATCCCCATATACCATAAATAAGGATTGATACAATCGTGGCAGAAGTGGTGATCACATCTCCTAGAGAATCAGCTGCCGTAGCTTTCATGACCGTGGACTGAATTCTTTTACCCAGAGTATTGTTAAAAAACGCCATCCAGAGCTTAACGCAAACAGATAGCAATAGAATAACAACAGACACAGCCTTAAACGTCATTTCTTCGGGCTGAATGATTTTCCCAATGGATGTTTTCAAAAAGGAAAAGCCTACCTGAATGACCAAAAAGGCTACGATAAAAGCAGCAATGTACTCCATTCTTCCGTGTCCAAAGGGGTGGTCTTCATCGGCTGGTTTTCCGGCCATCTTTACCCCTATAAATCCAATGATAGAAGAAGCAGCATCAGAAAGGTTATTAAAAGCATCTGCCATAACAGAGATACTGTTCACCAGCATTCCAACCAACAGTTTTGCGCTGAACAAAATTATGTTGCAGCAGATGCCTACGATACTCGCCATAAGCCCATACCGGGTCCGTACCTGAGTATCCTCTGTCTTTTTATAGTCCTTAACAAATGTCCTAACCAAAAACTCAGTCATAGTACTCCTTTTTTAGTCTTTACTCTTTATAACATACCTGTTCAAGAAACAGTCCTTCCGGCGGCACCGTATAGCCTGCCTCATTCCGATCCTTTGCATTCAGGATCTCCTTCATCTCTTCCGCTTTACGCTGTCCCAATCCCACTTCGATCAGCGTACCCATTAAGATCCTGACCATATTATATAAAAAGCCGTTTCCCGTAAATCGTATCAGAAGCCGGCTCCCCTGCTGTTCGAATTCAATCCGTTTTAAAACCCTGACTGTAGATTTCTTCATTTTCCGGTTGGCACAAAAGCTTTTAAAATCGTGTTCACCAATAAGAATGGACGAAGCCCGTTCCATAGCCTTTATATCAAGCTCCTTAAATAAGCCATAGATATACTTTCTTTCAAAAACCTGCTTTTTCCCGCCCATATCGATCCGGTATAAATAGGTTTTTTCCTGGGCATGAAGGCGGCTGTGGAATCGCTCTGCCACGCACTCCACGGTTTTTATCCGAATGTCCTCTGGGAGATACTGGTTTAAATATTTCCTGATCTCCTCTGAACTCATCCCTGTATTCCCATGAAAATTAGCTACCTGGGCCAATGCATGAACGCCCGCATCCGTTCGTCCCGAACCATGTACTTCCACTGCCTGTCCTAACATACGTTCTAAAACATGTTCGATCTTCCCCTGTATGGTCTGATCCGTATTTCCCTGTTTTTGCCAGCCATCATAACGGCTTCCGTCGTATTCCAGGATCATTCGATAATTTTTTATCATATTGTTTTCGACCTCTTCTTCTATATCTGTACAGCAAAGCAGCAATTAATATTCCAAAAGCCACTCCTGCGCAATCCAGCCACACATCTGATATCTGACCGGAACGGCCCCTTACCCCAAGCTGAATGGTCTCATCCACAAACGGTACCATAAACCCAGCTGTTAATCGTAGAAAATATCTTCTCTCCGCCGGAAAGTCAAAGGAACTTATACAACCGTACAGCAAAATTCCCAATAAGGTATATTCTGTGAAATGTCCCGTTTTACGGATTATGTGCTCTGTCAGCCACCTTGTACTGATTCCCACGGATCCAAGTGATTCCTTCGCCACCTGAAGCACCCATCCGCTGTCAGTCGATGAGATATCTGACGGCTTCATGGAATTTGAAAATATGAACAGAATAAAAAGAATGGTCACTGCCGTCCATAACGCTTTCTTTTTCATAGCCGTTTCCTCAAAATTCCGCCTTTCTCCACCATTTAGGCGGCTTAGAGTTTCATTTCCTCTATCTTCCATATTTTATCATAATTTCATCTATTATAGTACAACAGCAGTTATAATACAAGGATAGGCATAAAAAAAATCCCCAAAAACGGCCTAAAACCGCATATTTGGGGAAATTCCTTTTATGGTCCAATCGTTACCGGTACACCTAAGTTACAGTAGCTCCACAATACATCCATATCGCTGTTGTCCACTGCAACGCAGCCGTGAGTGGTTCCGTCAGGGACCCTGCAGCCATGAATCTCAATAGCTCCTCCCAGAGGAGTATCCCATGGTGGCTGCTGCCCTGCCAGATTGGCCTTTATTATTTCATCTCTTTGAGCCTCGGTGATAATGCCGTCTGCATATCCTCTTTCCGCATCTTTAATACCCGGATAGGAAAGTCCCAATGCCAGATATGCTATGCTCTTATCATTTCTGGTACATACATAGAACTCCCCGCTGGGTGTTCTCATATCGCCCTCTACTTTTTTATTTCCTTCCGCTGAGGCCGCACCCATGGAAACCGGGTATTCTGCAATCAATACACCATTCTGCTTTAATGTAAGTGTCTTTGTTCTCTTACTCACATATATGGTCACGTTATTGGTCGAATCGGTATTGCCGGAGGTAATATTGGCACCGGGACCGGACACCGGCTCTGCGTACCCAGTAACTTGGGAAGATACCGCCAAAACAATGACCAGAACGGCTGAGATCAGACACCTATATCCTTTTCCTAACCATTTCATCATTCTTAACTCTCCTTTTTTGTTACATTATACCATCCATTTTGGAAACTATCATTTACAATATTCTTACATTTCCATCCAAAATTTTCCTTTTATAAATTTCTTTTATTTAAAGTAAACCCTGCAAATAAGCCAGCGCAGAATCTAAGCAGCCTTCTACTCCTACCAAACTGCTTTCCAGACAGAGGTGGTAATTCTGTGCCTTGCCCCATTCGCATCCGGTATAATACTGGTAATAATCTCTTCTCTTTTTATCGATCTCCCGAATTCGTTCTTCCATCAATTCAGGGCTGACGCCTGTTTCAAGAGAATTCATCCGTTTAATCCGTTCTTCCATTCTGGCATATATAAACAGATTAATACTGCTTTCAAGCACCCTGTCCGCACAGCGTCCAACGATGATACATGGTCCCTCTTCTGCCAGCTTTCGTATCACACAAGACTGGGCCAGAAAAATTTGATCTGACATGGAAATCTCATAAATTGTAGAGAAGGGAGTATAATAGAGCTGTTCTAAGGATTCCTGCTGGACGGGAAGATGCTCGTCGTAATGCAGAAATGCTTCCTCCTCTAAATCACTTACTTCTGCAGATAAAGAAATCAGGTCCTTATCATAGAATGGAACTCCCAGCCTTTCCGCCAGTTTCATGCCCAACTCTCGTCCGCCGCTTCCAAACTCCCGGCTAATTGTAATCACCTTATCCAACATATGCTCCTCCTTATCTTCTGCTGAGTAATTTCTGAGTAATCCTCTTCTACCCATCATAGTTTCTGTATAGCAAGATATCTACAAGGCTGTCAAATGGGCTTTAAATCTCCTGTTAATATAACTGCATTTTACCACATTCTTAAATACCTGTAT
>DEYX01000196.1 GCA_002365025.1 Hungatella sp. UBA3147
CCTTCCGTGGGCTTGATCTTCCTGCAGGAGATTCTTACGGGGTTTATGAAGTGACAAAGAAGGAATATGGCCTGGAAACATTCCGCATGTCTTCCTTTGAAGGGGATGAGGGAACCATTCTTCCCACGACCGCAGATGTAATAAAGAACGGTGAAACGAAAGCAGGTCTTGATCTTTATGTTCTGACAGGAAACAATACCGTTACTCCGGGAGTATATGGCTTTAAAGCCCATAACCAGGAAGCGCTGCCCTTAAGACTCATTAAGAACGATGTTAATAAATCGGATAATCCGGGTGGCTCCGTTGCCGTTTTCATGAAAATAACGGAAAAGGAAACAGGAAATCAGGTTGGAGATATGGTTGCCGTACCGTACGGAGAAACAGGAATTACGGTTTTACTCCTACCGGGAACCTATGTCATCGAAGAGACGGCAGTGACCCAGAACAGCCTGGGCTATGTAATTAATAAGGATGATACCAGAACCATTTACAGGAAAGAAGTGGAAATTACAAAGGGTATGATACCAGGTGCCTGTGAGTTTACAAATGTAAAACAGAAGACAGGAGTAACACTGGATAAAACATCCCTCACAACCACATTAAAGGATTTATGGTGGAATGAGGGCCAGACAGTGACCTATTCTCTGACACCTCATGTGGCCAACAGCATACCTTTGGACCGGTTTGTAATTACGGATACGGGCTTAAAGATGTTAGATGCAGGAAAATCAGTGCTGTCAGAGGCTGATTATACCGATGAAAAATATACGATCACCGGAGTTAAGCCGGGGAAAGCCACGGAACAGAACCGTATCAAGGGCGCACAAACAGGTACCATTATGGCTGATGTAACCTTCTATGATTTTAACGGAAACCAGGTGGGAGAGGTACAGAGCGTTGCGGTATCCGGTGACGGTGAAATCGATCTTGTAAAACCGGTAAGCGGAAAAAAGGTGAAATCTTTCCAGATCAGCTACCGTGATGACACGTTAAAAGGCTCTACGGATAACCATTATGCCCTTGGAAATGATTTTGTACCGGGAAGCATAGAGGTTACGGTAATATTAAACCGTCAGGATGCAAAGCTGCCCGACGGAACCTATAAGAAAGAAATTAAATATATCCGAAACGTGGCCGATGTGGCTATGGACTATAGAACATGGGATATCAACGGAACCCTGTCTCAGAATCAGGAAAAGAGCCAGGCAGAAAAGGAATGGGATATCCAGGTGATTCAGAGTCAGGCGCCGACTATTTCGGTGAAAAAGAGTGTTGATCCTATTAAAGGAATACAGCCAAGTGATATCCTGACTTATACGCTTTATGTAAAGAATGATACCATAAGCAATGATCCTGATATTGTTCCAATGCAAAAGCCCATTCTCATTGATTATGTACCTCTTGGAGTTACCGTATCAGGGGCATCAGCAGGTGAAAACCATCTGTTAAAGGCTGTAACCTTAAAGGACGCTCCCGAGGGGGTTACCTTTGAAGAAACGGTCAGAAAGGTTGATAAGGATACCGGGCGGGAGACTTTGTTCATCCAACTAAACGGAACTTTAGCCAAAGGCGAATCTGTTACGGTAGAAGTAAAAGCACAGATTGCGGGCAGTGTTATTAATTACGGAAAGAACATTCTCAATGAACTTTATGTTACCAGCGATGTTCTGCAGCCTGCGTTTTCATTAAACCAGACAGGTGCGTCCTTTATGATCAAAACGGATTCCGGCAGCAAATGGCCCAGCCCAGACCTGCCAAAGGATGTTAAACTTCCCGATGAAAAGTACCGCAGCTATGGCTACGCTTCGGATTCTGCGGAGAACACCATGAGCACCGGTACCGGGCTGGTTCTTCATAAGGAGGTAAAGGGGAATTTAGACACCAGATTCGTATCTGGTACAACGGCAGGAACGGTAGGAAAGAGTGCGGATGATACGGACCTCACCAATTCAGACGGCAGCGTATTATACCGGCTCATGGTAAACAATGACTCAACCAGCAACTTTATCACCCAGCTGCAGTTTATGGATATTCTCCCGGTGCAGGGGGATTACAGTACCGGCGGTTTTGACCGGAAAAGTGACTATCGGCTGAAGTATGTGGGAATCCAGTCCATTGCCATTGAAAACAGAATGGATCATGATTCAGGCCGGAAGGTTTCAGGCTTTAGCTATGAAGTGACTTACTCTGATAAGGTATTTAAAAATTCGGCTACTGCAAAAGCTGGAAAGGATTCCATGCTTAGCGACAACAGTGATGGATTCTGGAACGTAAATTCCAATGATCCCTCAGCCATCCGCATTAAGATCACAGATCCTTTCTTCTATCTGGCTCCGGGAGAAAATCTGGTAGTGACCTATGAAACGGTTGTTCCTTATACGGAAAAAAAGGAGCTGGATGACGTGGCTTACGGTTATGCGGTCAATGACTTTGCAATTTCCCACAGCTACAAGCAAAACTTATCAGATGATTCAGAGATTAAGTTCATCCAAGCGCAGACCAGCAATGCAGTTCAGGTAGTTTTGCTTCCGGGTAAAGTGAAGGTATCAGGACGGATATGGATTGACGATAACAATAATGGTATCCAGGATGAGAGCATTGAAAATGATCATCTTCTCACGGATCTGCTTCCGCTGCTTCAATCCAATTATTTTGAGGTCAGTCTGATGAAGTTCGGTAAGAGCGGCGACAATGAAGATAATGGTACGGTAGGATTAAGTGATGCCAGATTCCTGTTTGACGGTTTGACTCCTGCAAAGCCCTTTGGCATCACAGGATCGGAATTCACCAAGAATCAGGAAAACAGCTGGTACAGCAATCAATCTTTAATCGTATCAAAGCTAAAGGGTGACGATCCTGCTCACTACCAGATTTTTGTGAAAACCAAAGATATGCCTGTGGGATATGAAGATCTGGTGCTTAAGCTGGCGAAACCCACCATGCTTTCCACCGGGGAAAATCCGGAGGCCGGAAGATCAAGGCTTCCTGAGACTTTAGTAAAGGAAGGAAGTAATTACGAAGAGAGCCTTGACAGTAACTTTAAAGGTGGAAAGGTTTCTTTTGCATCGGAAGACTTCTTCTTATGGTCGACGGGAGATATTTATGATAAGACAAAGGATATTGGTTTTGTACCATTTAGAAATGTAATAATTAAAAAGACAAATGAAGCTGGAAATCCGGTAGAAGGCGCTCATTTCAGCGTATATGGTCCGTATACGAACGAGGAGATGACAGCGTTAAAGAAAAATGGAATTACCAATACGGAAGCACTTGGAAAACCGGTTGCCCAGGGCAGTACGGCACTGGACGGAACGGAGGCAATTTGGAGTGCGGGTGAGCTACTCTATTACCGGAATTATATCGTTGTAGAGGATCAGGCGGCTGCAGGATATGAAATTGCCAATGCAATGACCGATGATATGGTTCCTATGGATTCTTATCAGGTAAATGGGCAGAAGGCCTGGGAGCTTCTCAGCAAGGAATTTAAGACAGATGGAAACCCGATACCAAGTGTTATAACGGTTAAGAACGGATATGTGTCCGGAAGTCTGGAATTTACAAAACTGGACGGATTGACAGAAAAAGAGCTTGGCGGAGCAGCATTTAGGATTGAGAAAAAGGATGCAGTGGTAGAGGATGCCTGGAAGGCATTTATAGAAGCCGTAAAGGCAGATCCGGAATCCATGGGAGTGACAAAGGTAACGGCAGCAGACAATGCGGTGGAATTTGAAGTGGTAACTGGTAAAGTAACACTCACCGGAATCCCATACGGGGCCTATACCCTGTCAGAAATACGGGTGCCTGATGGATACGATATTACAAAGAAGCAGGCTGATATCGAATTCCGGATCGAAACCAACGGGCAGAAGGCAGTGCTTTTAAATCTTCCGGGCAACCTTATTAAGAATACCAGAACCGAATACAGCTTAAGCCTTAAGAAGGCGGATAATACAGGCAACGACAAGGTGGCAGGAATAAAGTTCGCCATAACCGGTCCTGGAAAATATGAAAGCAGTTCATGGAACCCGTTTAACAAGGGCAGATTTAAGTTAAATGATCCGTCTGAAAGCGGGTATGAAGTAAAACAGACCGATGAAAACGGCCGAATCACCTGGAATCTCCCATATGGAGATTACAAAATAGAGGAGCTGGATGCCGAGGGTTATGAAACATTAGCGCCATTCTATGTAAGAATTGATGTAAATGGAACCGTTTCCCTGTTAAATGGGGAAGGACGAAGCGAGCTTACTTTAAGCAGCTCAGAACAAAACCAGATCAACCTGATTGTAAAGAATATGATCAAAACCGGATCCCTTGACTTAGAAAAGCTCGACGGGGAAACCAGAAAGGCTATCACGGGAGCACAGTTTGAGTTAAGCGGAACCTCAGTGATTGACGGAGCATTTGCTGCTTACCAGAATCATGTGACCGGTCTTGGAGTATCCCATGTAACAACAGGAAACGAGAACGGAAGGCCCTATATCAGGTTCCAGGTAGACGGAACCGAAGATTCGATGAAAGGTCTTCTGACACAGATCCCATACGGCAGCTACACCTTAAAGGAGATCAAAGCGCCGGAAGGATATTTATTCAGCAGCGGAAGTGAATGGGTTAAGAATTTTACCATTGAAAGTGCCGAAGGTGTGAACCTGACAGGAAACAATGGAATCGTCAATACGCCTCACGAGCTGAACATTGAAAAACGGGATCAGTTAACGGAAAAAATACTGTCTGGAGCAGTGTTTGTGCTGATGACCACAGACGGAAGGTATGTGGCTCTGGATGAAAACAACTCTTATACCGGATTAAAGGAAAGCCAGGCGGAAGGTTCTGCGTTTATCACCGGAAGCGATGGAAGGGTTACTGTAAAACGTCTCCCGGCAGGAAACTATGTTTTAAAAGAAATCGAAGCGCCTGCTAACTACGGCATAACTGCTGATAAGGAGATTACCGTGCTCCGGTCCGGCAATGGAGAAACCGTAATGGTATATGATGTGAGGAATATGGCCAGAATACGTATCAACAAGGCTGCATCCCACAACCATGAGATGAGACTTGACGGAGCGGTATTTGAGATCTACTCCGACAAAGACTTAACAGCACTTGCCGGCACCATGACAACTGGAAATAGCGGAATTGGGGAATCAGAGATGCTTCCTTTGGGAACTTATTATGTGAAGGAGCAAAAAGCACCTGCCGGTTATGAATTAAGCGACAGAGTATATGAAGTAACACTTAGCAGTGAAAAAGAGGCTTACACGGTCCAGGCAGACGGAAATGATTTCGTTACCGATGATTATGGAACCGGATCTCTGGTATTTGATAAGGTGGACAGTTTAACAGGAAAAGCGCTTGCTTACGCCCGTTTCTCCCTGACAAAGAAGGAGGCACAGGTAGACGGAGCCTTTGAACATTTTACAGAAAACTTAAAAAACAAGAGCCAGGATGAGCTGAATACAATGGGAATCAGTGACATTGAGACAGAAGATGGAAAAATCCTCTTTACGGCGTCAAACGGCCATGTTGACATGAAGGGAATCCCATATGGAACGTATACTCTTAAGGAAGAAAAGGCACCAAACGGCTATTTGAGCCTTAATGGAAAGGCAGAATTTGATTTTGCCATTACAGAGGACCAAAGGGAAGCTGACCTTCAAAACGGCAATGAAGTAGTCAATGAGCGGGCCCAGTTTGAACTTCAGCTTAAGAAACTGGATAATCTTGGAAACAGAATAAGCGGAATTCAGTTTGAGATCTTAGGACCAGGACGGTATGAAGAAAATGGTGTTTTATCCTTTTTTGGAGCCAACCGGTTTAAGACTGACGCGGACGCTGACACCGGATTGTTTACGACCGGCGAGGACGGAATCATTTATCTGGGACTGAAGCACGGGGATTACCGGATCAGGGAAATCTCAACCGGCCGGTATGATTTCATTGAGCCGTTCTATATCAGGATCGACGAGAAAGGCAAAGTAAGCATCTTAAAGGACAACAGCAGTGCAGTGACGGTTTTAAATGAAGCTCTTGTGACCATTGCTGTGACGAATAAGATCAGCACCGGAAATCTGGAAATGGAAAAGGTAGACGGCGAAAATACCGGAAAGAGGCTTGAGGGAGCAGAATTTGTGCTGTCGAACCTCTCTACCCTGGTTCCGGGAGCCTGGGACAGTTACCGTCATCAGGTGGCATCAGAGGGCGTCTCCTGGACGGCTGATCAGGTTTTGGGAAATACCATAACCTTTGTGCTGAACGGAAAAGGGGTTATCACGAACCTGCCATACGGCACTTACCGTCTGGCTGAGAAAAAAGCGCCGGATGGATACCTTCTTGGAACGACTCCATGGTCAGCAGAATTTACAATCAATGACTCCAATAAGGAGATCCGGTATACCAAACCAGGACTGTTTGAAAAAACAAATGGAGCGATTGAGAATATGCCGTCTAAGATTACTGTAGTAAAAACCAATGCGGTCTATGCGGATGTGAAACTAAAAGGCGCCGAGTTTATCTTAAAGGCTTCTGACGGCAGATATGTGAAGCTGGATCAAGGATCCTTTGCCGGATATACGGATGATAAGGCGGCAGCAGGAAGGTTTGTAACCGACATCGACGGGCAGTTTGTGATAAAGAGGCTGCCAAAGGACACCTACACCTTCCTTGAGACAAAAGCTCCGGCCGGATATTATATTAACAACAATATAGCGCCTGTAACATTCGATGGAATCAATAGCTTTACCATTACCATTCAGGATGAGAAAATCAAAGGCGGCGGTGGTTCGTCAGGAGGACCTTCCGGAAAGGATAACCCAGGTGGTCCGGGTAAAACGGTGACGATTGTTCCAGACCCAGTGCCGCTTGCAGACCTGCCCGGTGGGGGATCCGTGGATCTGTTAATTGTTGACGACGGAAACGTACCCCTTGGCAAACTGCCTAAGACAGGTGACCGGCAGAATGCCGCCGGTAAGGTGATGGTGACCCTGTCCGGATTCATGATGGCTCTTTATGCAGCACTTAGCAAAAAGAAAAAAGAAAATTAAAAAAATAAAGGAAATCTGTTTATTGACTTTATTAAATGAACTTGTTATAATTTTTTAGAAGTTATAACAAGGCAAAGGGGCCGGAACTTATAAAAAGTTCTGGCCTCTTTTTGCCATTTTAAGTAATACTTCATATATGAGAAGTATGCATAAACCAATCAAAGGAGGAAAAAAATATGTCATATGTGGATGAAGTCTATGACAGGGTAGTGAGCCAGAACCCAGGTGAAACTGAGTTTCATCAGGCAGTTAAAGAGGTGCTTGATTCCTTAAAGCTTGTCATCGATGCCAATGAAGAAAAATACCGTAAGATGGGTCTTTTAGAGCGCCTTGTGGAACCGGAGAGAATCATTTCCTTCCGTGTACCGTGGGTGGATGACAATGGTCAGGTACAGGTGAATAAAGGATACCGTATCCAGTTTAACAGCGCTATTGGGCCATACAAAGGAGGCCTGCGCCTTCATCCTTCCGTCAACCAGGGAATCTTAAAATTCCTGGGCTTTGAGCAGGTATTCAAAAATTCCCTGACAGGCCTTCCAATCGGCGGCGGTAAGGGAGGTTCTAATTTTGATCCAAAAGGAAAATCAGATAGAGAAGTTATGGCATTTTGTCAGAGCTTTATGACAGAGCTATCCAGATATATCGGAGCAGATCAGGATGTTCCTGCCGGTGACATCGGAGTAGGAGCAAGAGAAATCGGATTCTTATATGGCCAGTATAAGCGTTTGACTGGCTTATATGAAGGAGTTCTTACGGGTAAGGGCCTTACCTATGGCGGTTCTCTTGCACGTACTCAGGCCACGGGATACGGCCTTGTATATATCCTTGATGAGATGTTAAAGCATAACGGCAAGGAGCTGGCCGGTAAGAATGTGGTTATTTCCGGTTCCGGTAATGTAGCAATCTATGCTACGGAAAAGGTTCAGCAGCTGGGCGGCAGGGTCATCGCATTAAGCGATTCCAACGGTTATATTTATGACAAGGATGGAATTGATCTTAACCTGGTTCAGGAAATCAAGGAAGTACGCCGTGGACGGATCAAAGAATATGTGGATGTGCATCAATCGGCTGTCTATACCGAAGGAATAGGCATCTGGAGCATTCCATGTGACATTGCTCTTCCATGTGCAACACAGAATGAATTAAACCTGGATGATGCAAAGGTGCTGAAGGCAAACGGCTGCATTGCGGTTGCTGAGGGTGCGAACATGCCTTCCACCAGAGAAGCAACGGAGTACTTCTTAGAAAGCGGAATGCTCTTTATGCCGGGCAAGGCAGCAAACGCAGGCGGAGTAGCAACTTCCGCCCTTGAGATGAGCCAGAACAGCCAGAGGCTTTCCTGGACCTTTGATGAGGTGGATGAAAAGCTTCATAACATTATGATTAATATTTACGCTAAGGCAGCTTCTGCAGCTGAGCGTTACGGCGTAAAGGGTAATTATGTGGCAGGTGCAAACATCGCCGGTTTTGAAAAAGTCGTTGAAGCCATGACGGCACAGGGAATCGTATAAGAATAAGGGACCGCTTCCCCTAAAAGGGAAGTGGTCCCAATTTTTAAAATAAGAAAAATATGCTGGCATTATCATCATTTTTGGTATATAATAATCGATAAGGCTTGAGGCGGAGTATACTTCGCCTTATTGTTTTCCAGGAATTATTAAAATGAAGGTAGGCATAGCGCAGCCCGAGTTTAGTAAATTAGCTGTTCGGTGAACTGGGGCGAATTGAACTTCCTTAAGATTATTAGAAAGCAGGTGATGATCCTATGCATAAATTCTTGAGAACCATTGGTTTCAGCCAATATCAAAAAGACAAGGAAATAGAAAAATTATTGGATAAGCTCTGTGAAGATTTGTCCGGCCTGAAACGGATTCAGATTGATGAGGAATCCAATCTTTGTGAGATTCGCAGGGAAGTGGCCCCGGGTATGGGGATTGCTGTCTTTGGAGAAATGGACCGGGAAGGTAAATTTCAAAGAAGCTATTATTATCCATATTTGAAAAGTAATGATATGACATCAGAAGTATCCTGTTCCATCCAGCGTCACACGGAGCGGGAAACTTACGCCGGCCTTTTGGATGAATTTAAGGTGGGGATTTCCCTCATATTCTATATAGACAATTCCTTTGAGTGCAGGGAACGGATCATTGATCATCATCCTTTGGATACCAAGGATGTCTGTCTTTCCGGTCTTGCAGTAAGTGGAAAGGTCCTTCTTCCCATTCAGAAAACAGAGATACAGAGGGAAAAGGCCAGAGTGGCGGCAATGGACCGTAATACGCTTTTAGAGGCGGCTAAGAACGGCGATGAAGATGCGATGGAGACTCTTACCATTGAAGATATTGATTTATATTCCCAGGCTTCCAGAAGGGTGATGAAAGAGGATCTGTATTCCATCATTGATTCCTGTTTTATGCCCTGCGGTGTGGAATGTGACCAGTACTCCATTATCGGAGAGATCATAAAGATAGATGAGAAGAAAAATCAGATCACCAAGGAAGAGGTTTATGATTTCACTTTGGAGTGCAGCGACCTTATATTCCACGTAGGAATTGGGAAAAAAGATTTGGTGGGAACTCCGGAGATCGGGCGCAGGTTTAAGGGCCAAATATGGATGCAGGGCATCGTAAATTTTACAGAGCCTGTAGAATAAGTTTAAATATGTCTTGACGAAAAGTGTGATTGTGAATATAATAGTAGTCGGACCGCACTCAGCGGGATTGAGTGAATGCCTTCCAAGGAAGTTAAAACGTTCACTTTTGGGGATTCGCCCCACATAAAATTTCATAAGTGTTTCTGTAGCTCAGCAGGATAGAGCGTCCGCCTCCTAAGCGGAAGGCCAGCGGTTCGAATCCGCTCAGGAACGCCAGTCAGAAACGCCGAAAGCCTTGATTTTACCAGGTTTTCGGCTTTTTTAATTTATTTGCTGGAACGTTCAAATTAAGATATTTTGCTAATAAAATCAGGTTTATTTAAACTTCATCCAAGAATACAAAGCTAGGTATCTGATCTCCTTTATATGTCGCATAAAGTGTTTGGGAATGTACTGAAAAGTATTTTTCAATATTATCTGTAGTCATTACCTTTTCTGTTGTACCAACTTTATAATCGGAACCACCTAATAAAAAGCATTTATCCGCTATTCTAATTGCATGATTAGGGTAGTGTGTATTTATAATGCAAGATATCCGTTGTTCTGATGTAAAACTATGCAGCAATTTTAATAGACGTATTTGATTGCGAAAATCTAAATGAGCTTCTGGTTCATCTAATATTAAAAGCTTTGGAGCATTTATTAATGCTCTGGCGATAAAGACAAGCTGAAGCTGTCCACCACTTAATTCATTACAGCATTTATTGTGCAAGTCCTTAATGCCAATGCGTTCTAAGATCTCATCTGCAAGACAATAATCTTCTTTTCGAGGGTTTGCAAGGTAAGAATTATAACCAGCTTTTCCAAATACAACCATATCTTTTACGGTATATGGAAATGAGGATTTATGCGCTTGTGGTACATACCCTATGTTACTTATGGGTCTTTTGTCAGTGCTTTTTTGTCCAGCAACAATGGAATATCCTTCTTTCCACCGTAGTATTCCTGCAATACATTTAATAAGTGTAGTCTTACCGATACCATTTCGGCCCATAACAGCCATTATTTCGCCTGTATTTAATGTAAAATCAACATTTTGTAATATTGGTTTTTCCTTATGATAATAAAATGTTCCATTATTAATTTCTAAAAGCATTATTTTCCTCCTTTCGTATGCCGGTAGATAACCGCAAAGAAAGGAGCGCCAATCAAGGCAGTTAAAATTCCAATAGGAATCTCTGCTGTGGTCAGATTTCTTGCTATTGTGTCCACCAAAATCATAAATACAGCTCCCATTAAACAAGAGACGGGAAGTAAGGCACTATGATTAACCCCCACCAGCTTTCTGCATATATGTGGTATGACAAGACCAATCCAGCCAATGATGCCGGACACTGTAACACAGGCAGCTGTTACCAAAGTGGAGAAAAGTATGATAAGCCAACGAGTACGCTGCGGGTTAATTCCCATGGTATAGGCATCTTCATCTCCTAAGGAAAGGATATTGATTTTCCAACGCAGAGCAAGTAATCCAATAATACCGATCAAAGCAGGAATACTCTCAATTTTTATATGTGCATAAGTGGTGTTAGAGAAGCTTCCCATTAGCCAGAATGTAATAGCGGGTAGCTTGTCTCCGGTATCTGCCACATATTTTACAAGAGAAGTAAGGGCATTAAAAATTGATGAAACAACAATGCCTGAAAGTACAAGAGAAAGTGTTTCTGTATGTCCTTTTGTTCCTGCGAGGAAAAACACCAGCAATATGCTGGATAATCCAAAAGCAAACGGGAATAGGGACATTAGCATACTGCTACCAGAGAGAAGCAGTATGCCTAAGGCGGATCCAAAGCCAGCTCCGGCGCAAACCCCTAAAAGATCAGGGCTTACAAGCGGATTTTGAAAGGTTCCTTGTAAGGCTGCACCAGATATAGATAATCCTGCCCCTACCAATCCAGCCAGCAAAATTCGAGGAAGCCGGACATTAAATAATATATGATCGATCATCTTCCGCGTATCATCTTGTGTACCGTTCAAGCGATTGGAAAGTGCATTCCAAATTTCAGCAAAGTTCATTTCATACCGTCCAATAATGAGTGAGCCGATTATTACCAGAATGAGTAAAATACTTAGGATTATAATTGCCGTTAAATATTTTTTCTTTAAGACCGTCTCCATAACTATTTCATTTCCCTAAGGCTTAATATAGAGGTTATATCCTCATCACTTAAAGTAACATTATGTATGCGTTTATAATATCCAGCCAACTCGGCACGAAAATCCTCTTCGCTAAACAGCTCAGGGTATGATTTTGAGATTAACCATAATGGCATGAGAGGAGAGTCGGCACAAGGCGCACCCCAGGAATATGCGGTTTGCGGAATATCAAAAACGGCTTTATTTTGCCATGCCTCCAACAAAGACCAATCCTGCCCTTCAATCCGATTATTCAAAATTGCATTTGCTGGTGCATTATGAAAGACAAAAATAATATCAGGATTCCATTGATAGACCTGTTCCATATCAACCTCGGCAGTTCCCTGTATATCCGTTACAACATTAGTTAGCCCTGCTTTGTCAAAGAAACTTTGCGCATATGCGTCAAATGAACTACTTCCAGCTACTACTAATTTGCCGCTTACATTACTGAATACCCATAATGCACGCTTTGGCTCTTTGGTCTTCTTTGCTAAGATGTCTGTAACCTTTGCGTCATAATATTTCCACTCGGCCTGTAAGCCTTCACTGCTACCCACCTCAAAGATTTCACGCAGTAAATTATCCCAGGCAATCGTTACATCTTTAGGATCCATTAATTTGGGTGAAAAGAAGTTGACAGCAGGAAGGTTAATGTTTTCTAGCCCCATTTTTTGTACTTCACCATAATAAAGGATTATGTCAGGAGCGAGCTGCAATAAGGCTTCCGTGTTAATCGAAAAATCATCTCTGACAAACGTGGTTTCAACATCTTTATAATTTGGAAATAACTTTGCCATTGCATCTGCATTTGAAAAAGCAAATGCTTTAGGATTAAGCCCTGCAATCATATTATTATCAGGAATAACTTCTAGCAAAACAGATGTAACTGGTGGTGCAATTACTACTACATGTTTGATTTCCGCTGCTGGTGGAAGTTCAACAACGTTTCCTTCCAGATCCGTAATGGTTCTTGCTTGAGACTCAATGTCTTCAGCTGGACTGCTTACAGTGCTTTCTTTAATGATGGGTTCTGGTGTACTGGATGGCTGTACTTTGTCAGCACAACCAACAAAAGAGAATACCATTAAAGTTACCAACGATAATGAAATAAGTGCTTTTTTCATTTTATCCTCCTGTTTTATGTATGATTTTTTATAAGATTATTGGCATGTTCTAGAAAACCTTTAATCGCTTTTAATTGGGGTTCAGGTAGGTCTGCCACATAATCGAACAACACTTTGTCATATTTATTATGATAGTCTTCGTGGTAACGATAAGCTAACTGGCCTTTTTCTGATAGATATAGTTTTTGCCTTTTTCTATCATCACTGGTTTGTTCTCTGTTAATAAGTCCTCTATCTTCTAGTTTGAGCAATGTTTTATGAACGACAGCACGAGTGATGCCAAATCTCCGGGCAATCTCGGAGCTGAATATACCAGGGTAATCACCAATCATTTTGATAATGTGTATTTCACCACGGTAAAATGTCATATCTTCACTGCCAAAGTCCAAAACATTTGTCTTGCTGTTGGCAATGTTCTCAGTAAGAGTAATAAATGCATTGATAACTTCTGTTTCCGATTTCCCCATATTTACACCACCTTTTTATATAGATTACCATGAAACCGGCCGGATTGAATTGTGCGAACTGCTTTCAGCGCAGAATTAGTTAAAGCCAATTCCACTTGGCTTCTAGTGGGAGGCGGGTTTATTCCATTCATATATCCAGAAAGCCAGCTTAATATATTTTCTTTAGGATAGTTATCGGTTTCTGAATAATGCCCAACCAATAATAAATAACTGCTGTTTAATAATGCCGCTGCAATTTTTTTCATAAAAACATTTAAGCTTTCTGTTGCAAAATCCAATATCCCAGAGGCAATAATTAAATTGTATGAACTTCCTATTCCATCGGTATTAAAATCCCCAGATAAGACGGTAACACGATTTTCCATATTATGATTGGAGATAATTCTACTTGTTGTATCAGCTACGCTTGGATGTTCAAATACATAGACGTTACTATTGGGATAATGTTTTGCGAACTCCATCGCAAATACACCAGAACCGCCACCTAGATCCAGTATTTTTAATTGAGATGACGGGTCTGTAAATACAGTTTGTATTTCATCAATAAAACTTTTCACTCGTCCGGTAGCATACATTTCCGGAACAGTTACCTCTGCCAGTGACGAAAAATCATAGCAAGTACCAGTGAAATTTTTTGAGCCATACTTTACTTTGTCAGTAAGATTAAATAACGTAGTCATTTCTTCACGAAATAAGATCGTATTCCCAAGATAATAGGGACTTGCCTTAGATAAATATGCGCACCCTTCTTTTGTATTGTGAAAATAAGTTTCTTGGGTTTCTATATACCCACACGAAACAAGTGCAAGTAATAGCAGTTCAATATTCTTTTCACAATAGCCAGTTTTTTTGGCAATTTCTGTTGCTGAAGTTGGATTATCCAAATAAGAAAAAACATCTAATTTAATTGCCTCAAACAGCAACTGCGCAGACTGATATTGTCTGAGTACCTGATAGTAACGATCAGGCGTAATTTCTGATTGCAAATTGTTTCCTCCTTTTAAGGTTAGTATTAACTAACTATATTGTATGCCTAGCATACAATAAAAATAATTGTATGTCAAGCATACATTTTTTGTAAAAGAACAATGGCAGATTTTAATATAAATAGAACTATAAACCGTAAGTACGTTTCTTTGCCAAGAGCAAGCAAATTTTGCAGAAGTGTGAGGGGATTCTCAAAGAAATTACAGGACACAAGGAATGTTAGTAAACCTTGGAGTTTTCGCCAATTGCCTGATTTTAATTGGTATCGGCTTTTTTTGCTGTTTTCAGAGATTGGTAATACCCTTAAAGAATGTAAAATATTTAAGCGTGATGAGAAATAAAATGGGATAAGTAACCACTCTGTAACCAACGAGATTTATAATGGAAAAACATACCAATCAGAGGCAAAGTCCTAATTGTAACTATGTTTTGTAACCTTTATCCGCTGAATAAATCCTGTATAGGCAAACTCCAACTTACAGGGTAAGATTTACTGTTGGATTCAAGACAGCAGCGGTGTTTAATATGGAGTTCTTAATATGACAACCCTGATTTTATAGGTCAGGATAAGATAGATAAATAAATATTAGCTAGGGAGGGGACTCTTTATGAAAAAAGTGAGAGGTAAATTCAGGCGAAGCCTGGCAGGTTTCCTCGCTTTCTGTGTAACCGCCACGTCATTTAATACGGTGTCATGGGCGGATGTAGGGAATGTGTTAGATACTCAAAATGTTACATTTATTATGTCCGGAGAGGATCTGAAGGAATCTGCTCAGGCAGCGGTTGATGAAGGAAATACACTGGATTTTGATGATCTGGGCATTACTTCGGAAGAAAGCACATCAAAGGAATATAAGAAATTATTTGAGGGTGGTTCCGTATATGAATTCATGCCTTCTTATGATACGGATGAAGATGAAATCGCTGATGGAGCGCTTTTAAGGATGTTTATCCAAGTAAAGGATCAAAAGGAAGGATATCAGCTTACCGGAAATGAAAAGATAATTTTTCTGTATATGAATGATTCAGAAGGAACTATTAAATTCCGTACTGATATTGACGGATATTTAACAGAAAAAGTTTCCGTTAAAGGAAATACTTTTTTACTGGAAAAGGAAATAACGGTACCAGGCGGAAATGGGAAGGGAGAAAATAACCTCCCCGGGAAAGGTGCTGAAGAAGAAACGACTGCTCCAGAAGAAACACCGGATGTAATAACGGATACAACAATTGCGCCGAGTGAAACTGAAGAAAACACAGAGTCTGCCGTTGTACCAGAGGAAGCAACGGAGGCTCCAGAAGAAACAACGGACAAAACAACGGACAAAACAACGGATAAAACATCAGATAATACACGGGATGAAACGTCAGCTCCGGATGAAAGTAAAGAGAACGCGGAGGTACCCGCTGCACCAGAAAAAACGTCGGAGAGCAAAGAACAGAATTCTGACCATGGCTCAGAGGCTAGCGAGCCTAAGGAACCTGCCGTGGAAAATACGGATGCAAAAACAGAACAGATCTCCATGTCCCGTCATTTGGTGCATGTATTAACAGCTCCAGTTAAAGATACGGTTTCTGATGATGTTGCTTCACCGGGTAATGCCAGCGAAACCGCGGAGGAAGAGGAGAAAAACGGATCTGACTCTCAAAATAATATAAAAAAGGCCACTAAGGGAGAAGAATACAGACATGTTATCGTGGATGAGTCTTATTATGCTAAGGCTTATGCTGCAACCTTAAAGGACTTAACGGCTGTTCAGAAAGACGGCCTTACACTTATCGTTAATCATCACGCTTATTATAATGATGAGGAGAAGGTGGAAACTGAGACCTTAACAGGTTTTGATGCGGGGGAAGAGGTCTTTGCCAGAGATTATAGCTGGAATAAGGATACATTAGAATATTTGGGAGGTCCTCAGGATCATATCATAATCAGGGAACAGGAAGAGAACAAACTCGATCTTTATTATGAAGAGATTGTTCCGGATAAGGAAGAGGAAGACGTAGTGGTTCAGCCCAAATCCTATGTTGCTTTAAGGGCCAGATCCGCTTTCAGCCTTCTTAACGAAGACAGTACAACACCTGGAATGGTATTTCCAACAAAAACTGCTCAATGGGTAGATGAAAACAATGGAATCGCCAAAATTGAATTTTCCATATTTGGAAATCCGATTCGCCAGGGCAGTGATGTAGTATTAGTAATCGACAGTTCCGGAAGTATGGCGGGTAAAAAGTGGACGTTAGCCGTAAATGCAGCCAAAGCCTTTGTCACGAATTTGTATAAGCCGCAAGATGGTGTGGATTCAGATAACCGCTTGGCCATTGTTGATTTTGATTCCAGTGCGGCAAGGTATCCATCAGGGTCCGGGGATTCTTTCATAAAGGCAGACGATACCATCAGGGTCAATCAATCGACGTATTCAGCAGCTAAATATTTTACGGATTATGTCTTGGCTTCGAGAATGTCTGCGCAAGGTGGTACTAATTATGATGTAGCCTTTGCGAAAGCAGAAGAGGCAATTAATGGGCGCTGGGATTCATCAAGACCTGCGTATATTGTATTTATGAGTGATGGGGAACCAAGGGATAACGAGTGGAGCCCTTACCGTACGGGACAGGCAGGAGCGGAACGGCTGAGAAACGATGGTGTTACGATCTATTCCCTGGGACTTGATATTGGAAATTCGGCATTTAACCGCTTTATCACACCATTAGCCAGCAATCCGAAGAACACTTATGCTAAAAATATTAAGGATATCAATCAGCTGCCAGAGGTATATAACAATATTGCAAGCTCCATTAAAATTGCAGGTACAAATGCTGTGATTACAGACGTAATCAATACAGATGCATTTGATATTGTCACAGATTACAATGGTGGTACATGGTATGACGCATCTACAGGTACTGCAACCAAGTCAGCGGACGGCCGTACAGTCAAATGGAATTTTGGAAATATTTCAGAAAATAAGGAAACCTTGACGATTTACATACGAGTGAAAAAAAACGTACAGGGAGGCACATCACCGTATACGAATAAGAATGCGGATGTAACTTATACGGATCCCAATTATGTGATCAAAACGAAAAATATACCAACCCCCCGTTTACCTGTGGGGGAAGTAGGAAATATCACAAGAAACTACTATCTGGTAAATAAAGATGGATATCCTATCAGTTCCACCGAAGCAACGGGTCAGATCGTTGAATTCAACAAACGCGTTGTATTAGGAACCGATTTATACGAAAGCGATTCGCTGCCATTTGGAACCTATGCAGTCTCCGCTCCGGCAGTGATTCAATATGAAGGCAGCAAATATCAGTACATTGCCGCCAGTGCAGGTACTGGTAAGAATGGATCACCAAATCCGTCCGATGTCAGCTTAAACGCCCAGAATAAGGCCGTTAATCTATATTTTGGCTATCAGTTCATTTCAGATGTTACGGTAACATTTGATGGAAATGGAGGAACTCCTTCTGTCAGCACTGTTATAATTCCGAGGGATACTGCACTTGGAGATAAACTTGCAAAGGCGGCAAGGGATGATGACTATATTTTCATGGGCTGGAATACCTCTCCTGATGGAAAAGGAGCCGCTTTTACAGATAAAACTATCGTATCTGAGAATAAGACTGTTTATGCACAGTGGAAGGCTAAAACCACAGTGACTATTACTGCAGATCAGGTGATTAAAACTTACAACGGCCAGCAGCAGTCAGTTGATGGATCTTCTTTCACAACAAGCGGTCTTCCGGCAGGTTATACATTGACTGGTATTACGGCAGTAGGTTCAGGAACTGATGTAAAGGACGGCGGTTATCTGATCACCCTTTCCGGTAGTCCTCAGATTCTTAATGATAGCGGAAATAATGTAACAAATCAGTTTAAGTTTACTATGGTTTCAGGCAAACTGACGATTGAACCGAAGGCAGCAACCATTGAAGTAAACGATGCCTCCAAGCCCTATGGAACCCCAGATCCGACTTTCAGCGGAACAGTATACGGTCTTATCGACCAGAGTGATCTTGGCAGCGTCCTATATAAGAGAAGTAATCAAGGGCTTGAGGCGGTAGGAAGATATCCGAATGTCATTGTGCCGGCGTATATAGAGAATCGCAATTATACCGTTACAGTGAAAAATGGAAACTTTGAGATCAAGACAGCATCGTTTGAAAATGCTTCCTTAACAGGAAATGGCGGTACCTGGGAATATGACGGAGCTTCTCATGCGGCAGGAGCAACACTTGAGAATGCACCTGGTTATACTATTTTCTATCAGGTAGGAGACGGACCCTGGACTACGACTGCTCCAAGTGTCACCAATGTATCGGAGGGAGCGAAAACCGTTCAAGTAAAGGCGACGAGGACAGGATATGTGGACCTGTATGCAAGTGATATAACGATCAAGATGACTCCGAAGGAAGCAATCATAAAGGTAAAAAACAGCAACAAGCAATTTGACCAGCCGGATCCTGAATTTAAAGGTAAGGTAAGCGGCCTTATTAATGACGCAGACTTAGGTACAGTCTCTTATTCCAGAACCAATTCTGAAGAGGGGGTGGGTAAGTACCAAGCGGTTTTAAATGCGAACTACATCCCAAATGACAATTACACCGTAACTGTCATGAAAGGAGATTTTGAGATCAAATTAGCCAGGGATCCGGATGTGGACTTAAAGATTAAGGGCGGAAGCTGGCCCTATGATGGAAAGGCTCACAAGGTATCACTGGATGTATTCGATGGGATCTTTGCGAAACTGCAGAAATACAAGATTGAATACAGTATAGACAAAGGTGAGAACTGGTCCGAGGATATTCCGAGTGTAAAAAATGCAGATGATGGAACCCTGACAGTAATTGCCAGAGGAACAAGGACTGGATATGAGGACTTAGTATCAAATGAAATAACCTTGAGCATCACTCCAAAAGAAGTAACCATTACCGTAGAAGATGCTTCCAAACCGTTTGACCAGCCGGATCCGGCGTTCACAGGAAATGTAAATGGTCTTGTGACAGAGGGCGACCTGGGAACAATCAGCTATGTGAGAACCAATGACGCAGAAGGAGTCGATGTATATCCGGGAGTATTGGATGCAAAGTACACAAAAAACTCTAACTATGAAGTAACAATTATCCCAGGAACCTTTGAAATAAAAACAGCTTCCATGGAAGGTGCGAAAGTAAATGCCGTAGGCGGTAAATGGATCTATGACGGAAATTTACATACAGTAACCGCTGGTTTAGAGAATGCGGACGGCTACGTAATCTACTATCATACAGGAAATGAAGAGTGGACGACAACATCACCGGGCATAATAAACGTTCAGGAAGGAACCGTAATCGTATCGGTGAAGGCCGTTAAGCCCGGGTATGAGACCCTTACCGCAGAGCCCGCAGAAATAAAGATTATTCCCAAGGCTGTGACCATTACCGTAGAAGGTGCCTGGAAATATTATGGCAGCAATGACCCTGTCTTTGGCGGAACCGGACCGGAACTGGTAAATGCAGGAGATTTGGGGACGATCAGCTATGTAAGAACAAATCAGGCGGAAGATGTAGGGGAGTATGAGGAAGTTTTAGATGCCAGGTACGAGGGGAATCCCAACTATTCAGTTACTGTTTCTAAGGGAAACTTTGAAATCAGGACGGCAACCATGGAAGGTGCCAAAATGACGGCAGAAGGCGGCGAGTGGATCTATGATGGCACGGCCCATGAAGCAAAGGGATTATTAAAGAATGCGGACGGTTATACCATCTACTACAAAACCGCAGACAGCGACTGGATCATGACACCAGTAAGCGTGACCAACGTCTCCGAGGGAACGGTACCCGTATCTGTTAAGGCAGTAAAGAGAGGTTATGTAGATCTGACTGCGGATGATGTAACTCTTAAGATCAATCCCAAGGAAGCTTCCATTAAGGTAGATAGTAACTGGAAATTCTATGAAGGGACAGATCCTGCATTCACCGGAGTGCCAGACGGCCTTATAAATGCCGGAGATCTTGGAGAAATCAAGTATGTGAGAACCGGTAATGGTGAAGATGTAAAGAAATATCCGGGAGCTCTGGACGCAGTATTCACAGAGAATTCCAACTATACCGTAACCGTTACAAAGGGCGATTTTGAAATTAAAACAGCATCGATTCCCAACGCTTCCGTAGAAGGAGCCGGCGGTGATTGGGTGTATGACGGAGCCGCCCATGCGGCTGAAGCAAAGCTTACCAATGCTGAAGGTTATACCGTATATTACAAGGCTGGAAATGGTGACTGGAGTACTACACCACCAAGCGTGACGAATGTATCCGATGGACTGGTTACCGTATCCGTGAAAGCGGAAAGAACCGGTTATGAGCCCCTGTCATCAAAGGATATAACTCTTAAGATCAATGCAAAGCCAGTAACCATCACAGCAGATAATTCCTCCAAGAACTTTGGTGAAAAGGATCCTGAATTCACCGGAACGGTGGATGGTCTGATAAACCAGAATGATCTTGGTAAGATCATTTACATAAGAAGTAATGAGAGGGAAGAAAGTGTAGCATTTTATGGAAATGTAATTGTACCGGCCTATACAGCAAATGACAATTACAATGTAACTGAGAAGTATGGCAACTTTGAAATCAAGACAGCATCCATTCCCAACGCTTCCGTAGAAGGAATCGGAGGAGAGTGGGTGTATGACGGATCCTCTCATGCAGCAGGAGCAGAGCTTAAGAATGCGCCTGATTATACAGTTTTCTATAAGCTGGGAGATGGTAAGTGGACAGAAACAGCACCGCGCGTAGCCAATGTATCCGATGGACCATTAACCGTTTATGTAAAGGCTGTCAGAACGGGATATGTGACTCTGGAAGCAGAACCAGTCATAATCAGGATAACACCGAAGGAAGCATCCATAAAGGTAGATAATAGCTGGAAATACTTTGATTTGGCGGATCCGGTCTTTGACGGTAAGGTAAGCGGCCTTTTAAACAAAACAGATTTAGGAACAGTCAGTTATATCAGAACCAATGATGATGAGGGAGTAGGTAAATATCAAGAGGTTTTAAATGCTCAATACACTTCAAATAGTAACTACAACGTAACCATTACAAAAGGCGATTTCGAGATCCGGTTGGCCAAGGATCAGGATGTGACTTTAAAAGTCATAGGCGGAAGCTGGCCCTATGATGGAAAGGCTCACAAGGCATCGCTGGATGTATTCGATGGAATCCTGACAAAACTGCAGAAATATAAGATCGAATACAGTATAGACAAAGGTGAGAACTGGTCCGAAGAGATTCCAGGTGTAGAAAATGTAGATGATGGAACCCTGACAGTGATTGCCAGAGGAACAAGGACTGGATATGAGGACTTAGTATCAAATGAAGTAACCTTAAGCATCACTCCAAAAGCAGTCACCATAACCGTTGAAGATGCTTCCAAACCGTTTGACCAGCCGGATCCGGCGTTCACAGGAAATTTAAGTGGCCTTGTGACAGAGGGCGACCTGGGAACAATCAGCTATGTGAGAATCAATGATGCAGAAGGAGTCGATGTATATCCGGGAGTTCTGAATGCAAAATACACAGAGAACTCCAACTATGAAGTAGCCGTAATCCCGGGAACCTTTGAAATTAAAACAGCTTCCGTGAAAGGAGCGAAAGTAACTATTGCAGGCGGTGAATGGACCTATGACGGAAATTTACATGCAATAACTGCCGGCATAGAGAATGCGGACGGCTACGTAATCTACTACCAGGCAGGAAATAAAGGGTGGACGACAACGCCTCCAGGCATAACCAACGTTATGGAAGGTACTGTAACCGTATCTGTGAAGGCTGTAAAGACCGGTTATGAGACTCTTACCGCAGAGCCGGTAGAAATAAAGATCATTCCAAAGGCTGTGACCATTACCATTACAGATGCCTGGAAATATTATGGCAGCGATGATCCGGCTTTTGGCGGACCTGGACCGGAACTGGTAAATGCTGGAGATTTGGGGACGGTCAGTTATGTGAGAACAAATCAGGCGGAAGATGTAGGGAATTATGAGGAAGTTTTAGTTGTCAGGTTCGAGGCGAATCCCAATTATTCGGTTACTGTTTCCAAGGGGAATTTTGAGATCAGGAAGGCAAGCATGGAAGGTGCTAAACTGACAGCGGAAGGCGGCAAGTGGATTTATGACGGAGCGGCTCATAAGGCAAAAGGATTATTGGATCATGCTGATGGATATACCATTTATTACAAAGCTGGTGAAGGTGACTGGAGCATTACGCCACCAAGTGTGACCAATGTATCGGAAGGGTTAATGACTGTATCTGTAAAAGCAATGAGAAACGGTTATGAGGATCTGACCGCAGATGATGTAACACTTCAGGTCATTCCCAAGGCAATTGCCATTCATGTGAATAGCAGTTCCAGGTTTTATGATCAGCCGGATCCAGTCTTTACAGGAACCGTAGATCCCCTTGTAAATGAAGGAGATCTGGGATCAATCAGTTATATCAGAACAAATAAGGAGAACGATGTGGCTGTATACACGGGAGTTCTGGATGCAGTATTTACAGAAAATAAGAACTATACCGTATCTGTTGTGAAGGGCAATTTTGAGATCAGGACGGCGACCATGGAAGGAGCAGTCCTTACAGCGGAAGGCGGCGAATGGACTTATGACGGAACTGCCCATGAAGCAAAGGGCTTATTGAATCATGCAGATGGCTATACCATGTATTACAAGACCGGTAACAGTGAATGGAGTACCGCGCCGCCAAGTGTGACCAACGTATCAGACGGACCGGTAACAGTATCTGTAAAAGCAGCGAGAGTCGGTTACGAGGATTTGACTGCAGATGATGTGACGCTGAAAATAAATGCAAAAGAAGCATTTATCACAGCATATCATGCATTTAAGTACTACGATGATGCGGATCCTGAATTCTCCGGAACGGTGGAGGGTCTGATCAGCCAGACGGATCTGGGGAATATCGCTTACATAAGAAGCAATGAAGCCGAGGGGGTAGGAAGCTATCCGAATGTCATTGTACCGGCATATACAGAGAATAGCAATTATATTGTTACTGTGAAAAATGGAGACTTTGAGATCAGGACAGCATCGCTTTTAAATGCTTCCTTAACAGGAACAGGCGGCACCTGGGAATATGACGGAGCTCCTCATGCGGCAGGGTCAACTCTGGAGAATGCACCTGGTTACACGACGTTCTACAAGACAGGAGACGGCGAGTGGACGGAAACCCCGCCAAGCGTAACCAATGTATCAGAAGGATTTGTAACTGTCCAGATAAAGGCAACGAGGCCTGGATACGTGGACCTGGAAGCGAAAGCCGTAATCATCAGGGTGGCAGCAAAGGATATAACCATCCGGGTAGACAATAAGAGCAAGGAATATGGTACGGCTGATCCGGAGTTTACCGGCCAGGCTGACGGTCTGGTTGCGGAAGGGGACTTAGGGACCATTCGTTATCACAGGCTTGAGGCAGACCAAAAGAAAGAAGATGCCTCTGATCAGATAACATTAACAGCAGCTTATAACGCAAATGAAAACTACAAGGTTACTGTTATTAACGGAGAATTGAAGATCTATGCCGGGAATAACAACGGAGTAAGTGTTGTCGGGCAGACAGTGACTTATGACGGCCACGCATACGGCTTAAAAGATGCAGCAGCGTTAAAAGCCGGGTCCACCTTATTATACTCTCTGGATCAGGTAACATTCAGCGAGAAAAAACCGGCCTTTACAGATGCAGGAACTTACTTTATATATGTAAAAGCCCAAAATCCAAACTATGCAGAAACAGATGTAGTGAAAGGTACCGTGACAATTAACAGAAGGCCGGTCTCCATTACTGCTGATAGTGCGGAAAAGAGGTATGATGGAACTGATCTGAGTGCCAATGCTGCTAAGATCACCCATGGACAGCTGGCAGAAGGCCAGAGTTTAAAGAGCGTTCTATTGACAGGAGCTCAGAAGTCGGTTGGCAGCAGTGACAATATTGCCAGCGATGCGGTGATCACATCAGGAGACCTTGATGTAACCGCGAATTATGAGATCACCTACGTTGCAGGCAGACTGACAGTGACCTATGTAAGCAGTGGCGGAGGAAACAGCGGAGGAAGCGGAAACAGCGGCGGTTCCTCTCCGAATATGAATCGTCCCTTTGTACCGGGCGGCCCGGGTGATAACTTTGTGACAATCACTCCTGATGCGGTACCATTATCAAATTTACCGGTTGAGAATGACATCGAAACCGGCCTTCTGATAATTGATGACGGCAATATTCCATTAGCAGGTCTGCCGAAGACAGGCGACAAAATGCATGTACAGGGACTTGTGGCATTATTGTCAGGAATCCTGCTGGCTGCTTATGCGGCATTAAGCAGCAGGAACAAGAGGGAGAACCGGTAAAAGAAAGGCTTTGGTTTTTAAGCAGCCGGCAAGTAAATTATAAACAAATACAGGGCAGAACTTACCGATGAATCGGTTGGTTCTGTCCTGTTTTCTCAATTCAGCCGTGCCCAGGTGCATGGTGGGGTTGCCATGGGATTGGAGACTTGATATGAAGAAAACAGGGTCAATATTTTGTTTGAACGAGGTGTTTTACTGTCCGGAGGACAGAGGCAGAGGATTGCCATTGCCCGTGCGATTTTAAGAGACTCTCCAATCCTGATCCTGGATGAGGCAACCTCTGCTTTGGATACAAAAACAGATAGAAAATACAGGCGGCTTTAAATGAGATTTCAAAGGAGCGGACGACCATAATGATCGCACACAGGCTTTCTACTACCCGTGAGGCTGAATTAATTGTAGTGCTTGAGGGGACCGGTATTGCAGAGATTGGCACACATGACGAACTGATTGCCAAGGGAGGAATTTTTGCACGTCTGAATGGAGCTCAGGCATCGTAGGAAATGTTATTAAAAAAACGGACCACGGAAGAATTTTCTGTAGTCCGTTTTCCTATGGAAACGGCAGTAGGAGATAGGGACTATTACTTTCCATCCCCTACCTCCATAAATTTAGCAGGAGAGCAGCCTATATATTTCTTAAACACTTTAATAAAATACTTATATTCAGAAAATCCCACCATCTCAGCAATTTCATATACCTTATATTGATCTGATTTCAGAAGTTCCACAGCTTTCTGCATCCGGTAACGGTTCAAAAAATCATTGAATGTGTAGCCGGTCTCGCTTTTGAATTTCGTATTCAGATAGGTACAGGAAAGATTATATTCTTCGCTTAAATCGGTTAAGGAAAGACGGGAAGAATAATGATCTTCGATATACTTTACCATGGAGCTCACATATTTATTTTTGAAGGTGACGGTTTCAGAAATATCTATTTCTAATATGCCCAGCTTTTTCTTTTCCAGATCAATTTGCCGGATGTATCCTTTCATCCGTGTATTCGCTTCCAGCTTCTCGGTTATCTTAAGAATCGCATCATAAAGTTCTGTAAAATCCACGGGTTTTAACAGATATTCTGTGACTCCAAGGCGAATTGCCTTTTTTGCAAATTCAAATTCACTGTATCCGGATACGATAATGGCTTCATAACCGTATTCTTTAATGCTTTCTTCCAACATCTGCAGGCCGTTCATGATGGGCATATTGATATCTACAATTACGATGTCGGGTTCATTATCTTTGATCTTTTGGATGCCATCGACTCCGTCTATGGCTTCGCCTACGACTACGCAGTTGATTTCCTGCCAATTTACCATGAACATCAGACCTTTTCTGATGATATCTTCATCTTCTACAAGTAGAACTTTATACATAATAATCCTCCATATCTGCCGGCATGGTTACTGTGACCCGTGTGCCGGAACCTGGCTGGCTTTCGATGGTCACGCCGTATCCAGGACCATATAACAGACGGACAACACGATGGGAATTATAGAGTCCAATATGCTCCTTATATCCGTCCTCCAATTCCAGTCCGGCCCGCAGACTGGCAAGGCGTTCTCCATCGATCCCGCTTCCGTCATCCTCCACACACAGCTCCAGGAGGTCTCCATGCACTCGTCCGGTGATTGTAATGGAGATGGAGTGGGTATTTTTCATGCCGTGAACCAGGGAATTTTCCACAACCGGCTGCAGCAGCAGCTTGGGAATCCGGTATTCCAGCAGTACCTCCGGAATATCAATATGATATTTTAGGCGCCGGTTATAGCGCATTTTTTGTAACAGGAGATAATCATTGATATATTCAATATCCGTTCTGAGGGAGACTATGGTGCTGCCATAATAGATGCTGTAGCGCATGAGTCTGGCGAAGGACTGAACCATATCAGAAGCTTTTGCCGCATCGATCATAATTTCATACCGTAGGGTCTCCATCACATTGAAAATAAAATGAGGGTTAAATTGTTCTTCTAACTGTTTGATTTCCATGGTCCGTTTCCGTTCGGACAGTTCACTGTTATATTTCAGCAGCTCTTCCCGCTGTATTACCATGTGGCGGTATGCGTCATCCAGTTTTTGGAATTCATCAAATACTTGAGAACGGAGCTGATAGTCCATATTTCCTATTCCCATCTGCTCAATGGATTTCTGGAGTTCATTGATGGCCAGAAGGTTTTTCTGGGTAATGTGTTCGGTTACAGGCAATGATATAATGACCAGTAGGATGCCTACAATGAGCATGAATACAATGCAGTATAACAATAGGTCTTTCTGATATTCAGTGGAAACCAGTGTATATAGGATTAAAGAACTCCCGGGAAGTGAGCTTTTTTGAATGTGATAATGTTTTCCATTGACCTTTACCACACTTCCTTCCTGCCAGTCCATCCGGTATTTTCCGGAAGGGTATTTGTCTATGGGGTCAGACTGCTGGCGGCTGATAGAAAAGATTAGGTTATCATATCGGTCCGTGATGATGACATCATCCAGAGGATATTCGCGGATGATCTCATAAAGATAGGTATCCAGCAGGTCAAAAAACAGATAGCCGGTAAGTGTGCCGTCCATTATCACAGCTTTGCCAAGAATTAAATCCCCTGCCTGTTCATTGGCATAGTTTAAACGGCTTGGCAGTGTGAAGATCTTTTCGGGCTGTTCCTGCATCTGACTGGTCATGCGGCGAAAGATATCACTTTCATGGAAAATCTCCTGGTTGCCGGCAAATAGATTGCTGCTGACGATGCGTCCATTCTGGTCTAAGAGTATAAATGATGAACGGATAGTCTGGGAGTTGGTAAAGTCATAAAGGAGCCGGTTATTTGCAGTGATGGCGGCAGGGTCTGTGCTGCTTAGTGCGGTCTGAAGATCCGGATTTTGGGTGAGTTCGGTCAGTCCTTTTTGATAGAGAAGGATTTGTTGATCCAGGATGCCGGATAACTGAATGTGATTTCTTTTATTTGGACCGGAGATAATCCATTGTACATTGATTAGCAGGAATAAAAGCACCAGCACAAATAATAGTGAGATGATGGATAGTGCGTATTTCATAAAGGATTTTTTTATATAGTCCTTGTACTGATTACTTTTCATGAAGAGCCTCCGGATGTATGTGGATGATGGTTGAGGGGGGGGAGTAGAGTGTGGGGGTATAGGTATATTATATCATAAGTCCGCAGTGTATCTCATAAAACCTGCGGTTTTATGAGATAACGGGCATTCGCCCTATGAAATAAGTCATGAAAAGATTTTCTTATGTGCAGGCACAACGAAAATCTTTTCATGACTTATTTCCCACTGCTCATTGCTATCGCTAAATGCTTATATCATTGCTGCCCGTTAGTTTGAAGAATAAAAGCAGCGAGAGAATACTGGTCAGAGTTAAGATGGTTGAATAAGCAGCAGCATTACCAAAGTTGCTTCTTATAACCTCCGCGTATATAGCTACAGTAAGCGTCTGGGTCTTGCTGGTATAGAGGATGATGGAAGAGCTCAGCTCACTGATCAAAGTGATCCAGCTCATAATGGCGCCGGATAATACACCGGACATCATCATTGGAACTGTAATTTTTGCAAACGACTTCGTCTCTGAGCAGCCCAGACTGATGGCGGCTTCCTCCACACTGGGACTGATCTGTCCGATGATGGCAGTACTGGAACGGATGGTGTAGGGCATACGCCGGATGGACAGTGAGATGACGATAATAAGGGCAGTGCCACTGAGGAGAAACGGTTTTGTGTTAAAAGCATATAAAAATGAGATACCCAGTACAGAGCCTGGTATGATGTAGGGGAACATAGTGACCGTATCAAGGATATTAGTCAAAAATGATTTTTTTCGTACAGTCAGGTACGAGATCAATATTCCCAGCACCACGACGATAGCAATGGCACATAGTCCGAATAAATAGGTGTTGAAAATAGCGCCGTTGTTATTCTTGGAAAACAGTGTGTTTCGGTAGTTATCAAGTGAGAAGCCTCCGGTGTATACGCTACCCCCTCCGGTAGCCAGGAAGGAAGTGAAGATAACAGTCAGCTGCGGAAGAATGGCGATGAGGACTACCAGGTATACAAACAAATGTGATAATACATTTTTAAGACCAGTACAATGTTCTGCTTCCATGGGTTTTAGTGCGGTCATGGAATAGGTATATCGGTTTCCCAGATAGCGCTGGAAGAAGAATAACAGCAGGGTGATTCCGATGATAATGACGCAGAGAGCAGCAGCAAAATGGTCATCGGTACTGACCTCGCCCATAAACTGGCTGTACATCAAAACCGGGAATGTCTTATAACCTTCACCGATCAGCATTGGGGTACCAAAGTCGGAGAAGACTCTCATAAACACCAGTAAAGAGCTGGCAAGCATGGTGGGCATGACCAGCGGCACGATCACTTGAACCACTCTCTGAATGGCACTGCACCCCAGGCTTTCTGCGGCTTCATTTAAGGAGTTATCCAGGTTTTTAAGAGCGCCTGAAATATACATATAAACCAGTGGAAAGGATTGCAGAGAGAAGACAAGTACAATTCCTGCAAATCCATAAATGCCGTTTAACTTTACATGAAACAGATCGTTTAAGATTTTGGTGATGAATCCATTGCGCCCCAGTAACTGGATCCAGGCATAAGCTCCGATAAAAGGAGGAGAAAGATAGGACATGACGATCAGGATATTTAAATACTTACTTCCCCTGATTCGTACACTTCGCAAAATATATGCCATAACCAGACCCAGAACCGCCGCCAGCAGGGTGGAAACAATAGTGACTTTAAAACTGTTTACCAGAGTGCTCCAGTAGTATTTTCTGGCGAAGAATTTACCGAAATATGCAAGACTGAAGGAACCATCCTCGGACAGCACGCTCTTATATAAGATCAGAATTAAGGGGTAGACTACGAAGATGAGAAAAAGGCCGAGAATCCCCAGTGCCATAGCTACCCAGATATTAAACTTCTTTTCGCCGGCATATCTCATACCTGATCCCTCCTAACCACAAGACTTTTATTTCCGTCTTCGGTATAAACGTTGATCTTTTGAGGCTGTACAGCAAGACAGATGTCAGAGCCATCCGGGATGATGTCCCAGATATCGGAATTCTGGATGACTTCAATTTCCTGTCCGTTTGCCAGTGTAACAAAATAATGGGTGGTAATGCCAAGAAATACACTGCTTTTTACTGTCCCAGGGATGCCATCGCCGTCTGCCTGATTGATGATGAATTCTTCGGGGCGAACGGATACCTTGATATTCTGACCGTCCTTCACCTCATTGCTTAAATGATCCATAGGAACGGTATAATCCTTAATCTGAATGGAAGTTTCACCGTTTTTCACCGATGTTATGCCGGACAGGATATTGGATAAGCCGATAAAGGTAGATACAAACAGGTTTGCAGGGCGCTGATAGATGTTCTTAGGCGTATCAATCTGCTGGATAACACCGCCGTTCATGACTGCAATCCGGTCTGATACAGCCAGAGCCTCCTCCTGGTCATGAGTTACATAAACGGTGGTGATGCCGATCTGCTGCTGAATCCGTTTAATAGCATTTCTCATCTCCACACGAAGTTTCGCGTCCAGGTTTGACAGCGGCTCATCCATCAATAGAACTTCGGGATGGATGACGATGGCACGCGCTAAGGCGACTCGCTGTTGCTGGCCGCCTGACAGTTTGGCGGGCATACGATTTTTCAAATGATCAATTTTAACAATTTTCAAGATTTCATCCACCTGGGCATCGATTTGTGATGCAGGTATTTTTCTGTTTTTCAGTCCAAAAGCCACATTATCCTTGACTGACATGTGGGGGAAAATGGCATAGTTCTGGAAGACCATACCCATGTTTCGTTTGTTGGTGGGGATGTCGTTGATTACCTTCTGGTCTACTTTGAATTCGCCGCCCTCGATGCTGTTAAAGCCGATGATCATTCGAAGCAGGGTTGTCTTGCCGCAGCCGGATGGTCCTAACAGGGTGAAGAACTCTCCTGGATTAATATCCAGGGATAATCCATTGATAATGGTATCTTTTCCAAATCGTTTTACTGCATTTTCTATACTGATTGCTACTCCCATAGTTCCTCTCTCCTCACGTATTCCGTATTTTTTGGTACAAAAAGACTGCCCCTGACTGAGTCTCAGGCAGTCTTTTGTTTGGACCAATGAAATTTATTAATCCATGGATGTTTCCATGTGCTCACTGAACAGATTGGTGATCTCTAATTTGTGTTCTGCCACCCATCCTTCATCATAGTTATCAAATAATTTAATCTCGCTTTGAGGTTTCATATAATCAGCCAGAGTGGCGTCTTTTCTCAGCGGTCTTACGGTCAGTGTGGAACCGACTGCATTCTGAATCTTTTCAGACAGCATGTAATCTACAAATTTCTTTGCATTTTCCGGATGCTTACAGTCTTTAAGAATCTGTACGGATTCTCCGGGGAAGATGGCTCCTTCTACCGGGAATACAACTTCTACTGCGGCCCCTTCCTTAACATAGTTGGCAGCAGGATCTTCCCAGGTTAAGCCAACCACATATTCCCCTTCAGCCACGCCTTTATATACCTGGCTGGAGCTGTTGCACATCTTGCCGTCTAAGTTCGCGATAAACTTGTCTACATAGGCCCATGCTTCATCTGAAAGGGGATCTCCGTCTTTGCCCATACCGTAAAGCATAGCCAGTAATGACTGGAATGCAGAACTGGAGTTTACAGGATCGCCGAATGCAATTTTTCCTTTTAATTCAGGGTTTAATAAATCTTCAAAACCATCGATCTTCATATCGCCTTTTAAGTCCTTGTTCACGATCATGACAGTTGGATCTGCAAATGCAGGGGTAAAGTAACCGGTGGTGTTTTTGAAAGCATCGATCATGTTGCTGTCTTCGGAAGATACATATTCCATGAACAGGTCTTTGGATGCGGATAACATGGTCTGATCAGCGACCCAGAAGATATCGCCAAGCGGATTGGCTTTTTCTGACTGAGCTCTCTTTAACAGCTCTCCGGTTCCTGCGACGACCACCTCTACTTTAATGCCGGTATCTTTTTCAAATTCAGGAATCACGGCATTATTTAAGGATTCGCCACGGGCGGTATAAACGACCAGAACAGGATATTCCTCCCCTGTTGCCGGAGCGGCGGCTTCAGTTTTTCCGGTATCTGCCGCCGTGCTGTTATCTGCCGGTTTCCCGGAGCTGCAGCCGGTAGCTGCCAATGCCATGGCTAATAAGACTGCTGAAATTTTTACTGTTTTCTTCATGTGATTCTCTCCTCCCTATTGGTGTTTCACTGGTTTATCTGATAATTACATTTTAGCTGTGAGGGTCAGAAATGTAAATCCGACAATATCACACAAAGGTGTAAAATACACAACTTATGTATGATTGCTGTTATTAATATGGGCTCGCTTTAAGCGGGTTCGTAATCTGCTTGACTAGGTATATTATTTAGAGTAAGATATCTCCATAATCGACAAAATATGACATATATTTTAAAGCCGGGAAGTGTCATATGATTGTCTAGAAAAATTCAGAGGAAATCATTAAGATTAACAAAACCATAGAGGACATTGCATTCCAGACCAATATCCTGGCATTAAATGCGGCTGTAGAAGCAGCAAGAGCAGGTGATGCAGGAGAGCGCCGCCGCAAGCGAAGAGCTGTCTGCCCAGGCAAAGGTGCTCAGCGGTCTGGCAAATCAGTTTACCTTAAAGAGAATGTGATTGATAATTATAAAAAAGGCGTCCTGCTGATCAACCGCAGAACACCTTTTTTTATTGGGTTTACATCGGTCATTAATTTATTTGAAGTTTAAGGATTTACACGATATAATTTCAACATAGAGGTGGTCGAATGTTCAAAATAGGGGAGTTTTCTAAATTAACGCAGGTATCAATCCGCATGTTAAGATATTACGATGAAACAGGTCTGTTAACGCCTGCGGCAACCGATCGGTTTACCAATTACAGGTTATATGCTGCGGAGCAGATTCCCGCTTTGAATAAAATAATCTTCTTGCGCGATTTAGGTTTTAATGTTTCTGAAATTGCGATTGCCCTTAATCATTGGGAAGATGGGTTTATTGCAAAGCTGCTTGAGGATAAGCGCCTGGAAATTGAGAATGTAATTAAAGCAGAGCAGGAGAAACTAACAAAAATTGAGTTGGCTAAGAGTGATATTCTAAGAGAAAAGATGGCAATAAACTATAATGTTACGATTAAATCCATTCCAAGTTATCAGGTATTTTCTTTAAGACGCATTGTTCCCGATTATTATGCAGAGGAGCAGCTGTGGAAAGAAATGTCGGCCTTTGCAGATAAAAATAATATTCCTGTTTCGAGCGATACTTTTACTATATATCATGATATGGATTACAGAGAAAAGGAGGTAGATATGGAAATATGTGCGCCTGTGGCCAGGATGGGGGAAAATACAAACGGGTTTGTGTTTCGTAATACGGAACCTGTCCCCAATATGGCTTGTACGATGGTCTATGGACCTTTTGAAAATATTGCGGGGGCATTTCTTGCTTTTGCAGGCTGGCTGCAGGAACATAACCAGTATAAAATGATCGGGCAAAGCAGGCAAATTGTTCACCGTGGTCCGTGGAATGAGGAATGCCCTGATTCATACTTGACTGAAATTCAAATCCCGCTGGAAAGAATATAGAAGCGTCCTGTAAAAATATTTGCAGGACGCTTTTTTTCATATTGACTCTCACATGATGTGAGGGTTTACATTGGATTTACCGGTAAAATAAAAATAAAGTGGAGGAACGTACGATGCAAAAATTTCATGTAACCCCTATTGGTAAAATCAACATAAACGAAGGCGGAATGTTCATTGAGCTTGAACCGCAGTATATTCCCGCCTTGCAGGCGTTAGATGGGTTCAGCCATCTTAATGTTATTTGGTGGTTCAGCGACTTTGATAACGAGCAAATGAGAAATACTATTGAAACCCCGCAGCCTTATAAAAAATCTCCTGCAGTAATGGGCATATTCGCTACAAGGTCGCCAGTTCGCCCTAATCCGCTTGCACTGTCAACAGCACAAGTTATTCATATAGACTATGAAAGGGGTATTATTCAAATCGCGTATATTGATGCGAATGATGGCACACCTGTACTTGATATAAAGCCATATACGCCGAGCCTGGATAGGGTGGAAACTCCCAGTGTACCGGATTGGTGCTGCCACTGGCCTATGAGTTTGGAGGAATCAGGAACCTTTCATTGGGAAGATGAATTTAACTTTTAACCGAAAGCTGCAAATAGCACTGCACGTTGGGGAGCAGAGCAAGAAAAAAGCCGCAGGATACCGAAATATCCTGCGGCAGATCTAAGAAGCTGATAATAGGTTAAGCGTTACTTCATTCCCTTGCATAACGCCCGCTGAATTCCATCCAAGATCCAGAATAGTGCTGCTCCTACCACCGACATGATGACAATGCCGCCGTACATCTGAATGTAGTTAATCCTGGACCATGCGTCCAGAATGTAGTAGCCCATTCCCCAGCGGGTTCCATAAGCTTCTACAATTAAAAGGATGGCTAAGGAGGTTCCTGTTCCAATCCGAATGCTGGTGAATAGCTCCGGCAGCACCGCAGGCAGGGTGATATCCTTTAAGATACTTCGTTTGCGGGCGCCCGCGCTTTTTGCCACATAATAAATTCCCTGATCAATATGCTCCGCCGCATCCCGGACAGCTACAATGATCTGGAATACCGTGGTCAGGACGATGATGAGAATTTTAGAGCCATTGCCAAGCCCTAAAAGCAGCATACAGACCGGAAGCAGCGCTGTTTTGGGAACCGGGTAGGAAAAATACACCAGAGGGTGAAGAGCGCGGTTGGCGATAGCAGAGGAGGCCATAAGGATTCCAACAGGTACGCCGATGAGGAGGGCAAGGGTGAGGCCTGCCGTAACACGGCCTAAGCTGGCTCCTATATGAAGCCAAAGCCCTCCGTTTATTATATGGCTGAACTGTAAGTAGACCGTTAGCGGCCCTGGAAGCACAGAGGTGGACAGAAGGGCAGCGAGAAGGAACCAGAGTAAATTTACAAGTAAAAAGCCTTTTATAAAGACCCACATTTTTTTTCTCATATCTCATCCGCCTTTATGATTTTCTCCGTGATCTGCTGTTCAAGTTCAGCATATGCTGCTTCTGAGGGACGTTTTACACCCTGCCATGGATTTTCACAGAAAAGATTGAAGCCGCCGCCCCGTTTCATAACAGCGATATTATGGGCAAGGTAAAGGGCGTCATCCACCCGATGGGTGACTATGACTGCAGTGGGCTTTTTTTCCTTCCAGACCCTCAGAAACAGTTCCCTCGCAGCCAGAGCCGCCGCAACATCCAGTGCAGCGAAAGGCTCGTCCATCAGGAGAAGCTCCGGATTCATAAGAAAGGCTCTTGCAAGAGCCACACGCTGCGCCTGGCCGCCGCTTAATGTACCCGGATAACGTTCCAATAGCCCGTGAATCCCCAGATCTTTGCACAGGCTGGAAAGCTGCATCTCTAGATCATGGGTATTTCCACGGATTTTGGCTGTAAACAGGCAGTTTTCCTTTACTGTCTTCCAGGGCAGCAGCCCGTAGTTTTGAGGGATCAGCCCAATAGAACATGTTTTGGGGTCAAGCCCGTTACCATCCAGGGTGATGGAGCCCGTATAAGGCAGTATACCTGCCAGGGCGTGAACCATGGTGGATTTTCCGCAGCCGGAGGGACCTGCGACAGCCAGGACCGTTCCGGTCTCCAGCTGCCAGGACACCTGGTCAATGACTTTATGTCTCCCGTCTTTCCCATATGTGACAGAGATATCTTTTACTTTCAGCATCTGGCTCCCTCCGTTCTTCTTAAGTTTCTATTTCAATTCTCCCATCAGCTCGTCTGGCTTTAAATCCGGTCTGCATAATCCCTTCTTAGCTGCCCATTCCACAGCTGCCTGTAAGTCTGCCGCTTTTGGAAGTTCATTTTTCCGGTAGTCCGGCAGCTTAATATTTCCGGCGAGTTCTTCCGGATAGCCGGCCGCCTTGATGATCGTGGCTTCATACTCTTTTAACGGCGTGGTATTCAGATAATCAACCGCCTCATCGTATGCCTGATACATCTTTTTTATGGTATCGGATTTTTCATCAATGGCTTTCTTTGTAAATGCAGATACGGCCGGATACAGTCCGTCGGTATTGGCACTTCCAAGAACTACCGCTCCATCCTTGATCGCCAGTGTGGAGAATGGTTCCGGCAGAAGAACCAGATCGATCTTGCCGTTACGCAGCATTTCAAGCCTGTCTGGGATCCGCGGTACCACCTGCTTGTCCAAATAGGTATCATCTAACCCGGCATTTGTTAAAATATAATCCAGGGAATACTCGATCAGCGTGTTTTCCGAGATTGCAATGCTTTTTCCCGCTGCGTTCTCCAGGGAAGTGATTCCGGTATCCTTTCCTGCCAGCAGTACATAATCTCCGTCAGTGCATCCGGTTGCTTTTACGTCCAGTCCCGCATTCTGATACATACACAGGCCGATGAAGTCCGTAAACACCCCATCTAATTCCCCAGCCTGAAGAGCAGCATCCCGGTCCTTTGCAGAAGAGAATACCTGCATATCCAACTGGACTCCGTACTTTTTGTCGAGCCCCTGTTCCGTGATGATGGTAAGTGGGACAATATCGGAAGAATACATGACTCCCAAATGAACGGTGGTATCGACGGGGGTCTTTGCCTTGCCGGCGCAACCGCCCAGGATAACCGCCGCCGTACAGCCAAACAATGCCGCAAGAATTCCCGTTCGGCCTAATAAATAATGTTTCTTAGCACTTTTTTCTGATTTTTTCATAAATTCTCCTTTGGATTATTCGCTTTATTTCTTATTCTTCTTCTTTCCATCTGGGGTACCGGCGATTTTCAACCCCCAGGCAATCAAGTACCCGGCCGGCCATAAAATCCGCCATGTCGTCGAGGCATTTTGGCTTTTGGTAAAAGGCCGGCATAGCAGGAACGATAAATGCACCGCACTCTGCCAGAGTCAGCATATTTTTCAAATGAATCTGGGACAGGGGCGTTTCCCTGGGCATTAACACCAGAGGACGCCGCTGTTTTAACGCCACATCGGCAGCCCGGGTCATTAAATCCGGTGTAATTCCTGCCGCAATGTGGGCCAGCTTTGACATGGAGCATGGTGCGATAATCATTCCATCTGTCAGATGGGAACCGCTGGCTGCAGCGGAAAACAGATCGTTGTTATCTTCCAGGATAAGCTGATTTCTAAAGCGTTTTTTAAAATCATCGATCCATTCACCAGCTTCTCGTCCGGTTTCATAGGCCAAGACCTTTTCCCCTGTTCCCGTCAGGATGAGCCGTACTCTGGCACCGCCTTCCAGCAGGGCTTCTACTGTCCGAAGGCCGTAAATGCTGCCGCTTGCGCCTGTAATTCCAACTACATATTGTTTCATAGTCTGTCTCTTTCCCTTTCCATTGCGTTATAAGTATACATCAAGAGTTCCGAAGACCAGAAGCACGATACTGGTGATCTGGCTGATGCTGTAGGATGCAATATTGACATTTTCCAGATGATCCGGTGATACCAGCCGGTGCTGAATCACCATAAGAACCGCGATAATCCCCAGGCCGGTTCCATAGAGCGCACCAAACTGGGGATAGAGCAGTACTCCGGCAATACACAGGCAAAGCAGTGCAGCCACATGGAACAGGGTACTGATCCATAACCCGCCTCTCACGCCAAACTGCACAGGGATGGAATGGAGTCCGTTAGCCTTATCAAATTCATAATCCTGAGAGCCATAGATAATATCGAATCCCGCAGTCCAGAGGCAGTTGGCAGCACCAAAGAAAAGCGGTATCAGGGAAAACTTCCCCGTTACCGCCAGCCAGGCTCCTACGGGAGCGCAGGCGCATGTGATACCCAGAACCAGATGGCATGTCCAGGTGTATCGTTTTGTGTAGGAGTAGATTGTCATCAGGAACAAAGCCAGAGGGGAAAGGAGGAGACATAGCAGGTTTAAACGGGAGGCGCTGAATACCATAACCAGAAAGCAGACTGTCACCAGGACCAGGGTTTCCTTTTTTCCGATCTGTCCCTTTGGAATCTGGCGGCTTGCTGTTCTGGGATTTTTGGCGTCGATCCTGGCATCCACCACCCGGTTTAAGGCATTGGCGCCCGTTCTGGCGCTTAAAAAGGCCAGGGCAGCCCAGAATACGACTTTTGGATCCGGCCGGCCGCCGGAAACAGCAAGCAGGGCCACTGCGGCAAAGGCCAGGGAAAAGATGGTATGGCTGAACATGACCAGCTTCCCGTATTCATTTAATTTATTTACTATTTTTCCAATGATCGATCCCATAAGCACTCCATTTCGCTGACACCTTTTTTTTGATTTCATCCGTCATCACAATATCTTTCGGCCAGGGACGGGAAAGTCCCTCCTCCAGACGCTTTCTTGTAGCATCGAAAGCCGCCCGCCTTCCATCCGTAAACATATCTCTGGTAACGTCAATATTATTAAATACCCGCCACATGACTGTAGAATGATCTGACGGGTCTACATCCTCGTCAACAACTAAAATGAGGGAAGCCTTTTTTTCTTCCAGCATAGAAAGGGCTTTTTGCCTTCCTCCCCAGGGCTGTTCCTTGCGGATCGGAACGATTTCAAGTAATCCTCCGGTAAAGGCTTCTTTCCCTCTGCTGGTGGCATCTATACCAAGCCGCCCGCCATACAAGGGATAATCGGAAGAGTGATCCAGAGCATCTAACGGCCCTTTGCTGACAACAAAATCCTCCTCCGGATGGGCGTATCTCAAGACCTCCTGCCAGACAGCTGCCGCATCACAGGGATCTATGGTTTCATCGACCGCCACGATCATCTTTGCAGTTCTCATCTGTCCCATGCCCCATATGGCGTTCATAACTGTTCTTGCAGCTCCCGGATAGGACGATTTCACCGATATCACTGCGCAGTTATGGAAGACTCCTTCAAATGGTAAATGGATATCCTGCAGCTCGGGAATCGCTGTCTTTAATACGGGAAGGAAGATGCGTTCTGTAGCCTTTGCCATATAACAGTCTTCCATAGGAGGTTTGCCCACTACTGTGGCAGGATAGACAGGATGTTTTTTACGGGTAATCGTTGTAACATGAAATTTGGGATACCAGTCCGCCAGGGAATAATATCCGGTATGATCTCCGAAAGGTCCTTCCCAGACCAGTTCTTCCTGAGGATCTACATAGCCCTCCAGTACAAATTCTGCGTCTTCCGGCACATAAATATCGTTGGTAATGCACTTTACCATTTTTACCGGCCTCTTTCTTAAGAATCCGGCCAGCATCATCTCATCCAGTTTCGGCGGAAGAGGAGCTGTGGAAGCATATGTCACAGCCGGGTCGCATCCAAGTGCAACGGATACGGGCATAGGACAGCCCTTCTTTCTGTATGCTTCATAAATACCGGCCCCATCCTTGTGTTTCTGCCAGTGCATGGCCGTTGTTTTGGAATCCAGCACCTGCATCCGGTACATGCCTATGTTTTGAAGCTTTGTATCAGGATATTTTGTAAAGACAAGGGGAAGTGTAAAGAAACGCCCTCCGTCAAGAGGCCAGCAATGCAGAACCGGCAGCTGCTCTAAGTCTGGTTCTCTCTCTATAACCTCCTGGCAGCTGGGCCTCTTGACATGAAAACGGCTTCTGAAAGGAAAGCAGCATAACAGGCGCAGGAGCTTTGGCGAAAAGGAGACCAGCTTTAAAAGCGATGTATAATTCCCAAAATCCAGATAGGCACCTATTTCCGCTGCAATGTCGTCTAAGTTATCCGCTCCAAGAGAAAGGGCCATCCGCTTATCGGTGCCAAAGGCGTTCATCAGCACCGGATAGGGAGAGCCCTTCACATGTTCAAACAAAAGTGCTTTGCCACTGTTACTTTCTGACTTGCAGACCCTGTCTGTGATCTCTGTTATTTCCAGGAGAGGGGATACTTTCTCCGTCACCCGGATCAGTTCCCCTCTCTCTTCCAATTTATGAATAAAATCCTGTAGTCCTCGGTATGACATATGGCCTCCTAACGATCATGGCTGCGGTACGCTTCGTAGCCGCTGCTGGTTTTAATGGTGCTATCCGGCAGAACCCACATCGCTTCAACACCCTTCATATCTTCGATCATAGCCAGTCCCTCTTCATAGGGCATATTAAATATGGCGGTAGACAATGCATCTGCCCAGCCAGAGTCCTTACAAACAACGGAAACTGCCCGGAGGTATGCTGCAGGCATCAGTGTCTCAGGGTCGATAATGTGGTGATATTTCACCCCATCCACAATGTAATACCTTTCGTAATCACCGCTGCTGACGAGAGAAAAGCCGTCTAAATCCAAAGTATCAATGGACTTTTTATCACTGTCAAGATCCGGATTTTGGATATCCAGCTTCCAGGGCTTTCCATCTCCCCGGATACCGATGGCACGGATATTGCCTCCAACACTGAGAAGAACATGGTCAATCCCCTTGGCTTCCAGAGATCTTGCTGCCAGTTCCGTGGCGTAGCCTTTTGCAATGGCCCCCACGTCCAAGCGCATTTCAGGATCCTCCAGATATACGGTGGAGGCATCTTCATCTATGATGACCTTTGAGAAATCCGTATGTAGGGCTGCCTCTTTCAGTTTGTCCATAGGGGGAATCTGGGCGGTCTCCGGGTTATCTATGCCCTTTGTGCGATAGTCGTGCCAGATGGACAGAACACTTCCCATGGCTACATTTACTTTGCCGTCTGTTTTTTCATAGGCTTCTTCCGCCGCCTTTAACATATCGATGATCTTCTTATCAACTTTCACGGGACTTTTACCGGCATTATCATTGATGGTCTTAATATTGTTTATACCGTCATAATCATTGTAAATATCATATAGCTCATGGTACGTCTCCAGCTCATCATGAACGTCTGTGGCAATCTGGGTAAATTCCTCTTTATTCTTTGCGTATCCAACGATCTGGGTGACGGTATCGAAGAGTTTTAAGAACTCGGCGTGAAATCTTTGATCCTTTTTAGCTCCTATGGCGGCGGTATTAACCGCCGCCATAGTAAGCGCTGCCAGAGTTCCGGCAATGATTATAAAAGTTATTACTTTTTTATTTTGCATTTGCTTCTGCCTTGGAGATGCCTTCCTGGAAGTCACCAATACCAACAGTTACACTGGCTTTTAAGTCGGCATCAGTAGGAGCACCTTCTTTTTCATCAATTGCAAGACCTGTGATCTCACTGGCTGTTTTGCCAGTTGCATAAGCTGCGAAGCTAGCAGCCTGCTCATTCCATTCTTTTCCGATAGCTGAAGCTTTCTTCATGCCATAGGCTTCACCTAACTGATTCTTGGTCTTGAAATCAGCAGCTTTTAAATCGCTGGTGATCTTACCGGCAGCGTCGAAGTTTACATTGACCTGAGAAGCGTCAATCACACAGCTTGTAATCTTGCTGTCTGCGCCAAAGCTTGCAATTGTGTAGGTAGAATATGCCTGAGCCACGCCGTCAGCATCTGCGGCTGCATCTTTGGACTTGCTGATGCCTGTTACGATACCATAACCCAGCTTGTCGCCAGTCTGAGCGCCTGCGCTCTTAGCATTTGCAACAGCCTGCTCAACAACATTGATAAAGTCTCCGATATGAACAGTAATGGTAGCCTTTAAGTCTGCATCATCTGCTACACCATCTGCAGAAACCGCAATTCCTTTTACTTCATCGGCAGTTTTTCCGATTACATACTTAGCAAAGCCATCAGCCTGCTCGTTCCACTCTTTGCTGATACCGGAAGCTTTTTTCATACCATATTTTTCTCCCAGCTCATTCTTGGATTCCACAACGGTACCAATATCTGTAAGCAGTTTTCCTTCTTTGGAGAAGTTCACTTTAGTCTGAACGGAATCGATTTTACAGTCTACAATTTTACCGCTGCCATCTACTAATACAGCTGCGAACATGGTATCTACTTCTGCAAGACCATCTTTTTCGCCAGCATCTGTGGATTTGCCAATGGAAGAAATTGCTGCATAACCGGTAGAGAGAGCGCCGCCTGCTGCTTCAGTCTTTGCAGCTTCTGTGGTGGCTTCAGCCTGTGTGGTAGGTGCTTCCGTTGTTGCTGCCTCTGTCGGTGCTGCAGTAGTTGGTGCCTGTTTTAAATTGGATGAACACCCTGCCAGGATCGTTGCTGCCGCCATAAGACCGCAGCCTAAAGCTAAAACACGTTTTTTCATAGTTAAAACTCCTCCTTATGTTGCTTTATATTATTATTTTTTAATACCATTATAAGATTTATCCACCACGGTCATGATCCTGGCCATCTTGGCCTCGGATAAATTAAGAACTCCGATGGTGCTCACTGCTTTTGTATAGTATCTGCCAGCCATTGCTTTTGTATAAGCGGTTCCGCCGGCTTCCAAAACTCTGTCATAGAGATCCTTCGCGGAAACAAGGCCGTTTTTAACTTGATTTAAAAAGTTCTCATCCTGTTTCATTGCATGAATGAGAGGCAGGGTGACAACTCCTTCTTCATAATCGGACCGGACGTTTTTCTTAGCATCACTTTCGTCCATCTCATAATCAATGCAGTCATCCATGAGCTGAAAAATCATGCCGACATCGTTGCCGACCTTCCGGTACATGCGGAGTTTTCTCTCATCCGTTGTGGACAGCATGGCGCCGCCGTGAAAGGATGCTTCAAAAAGCGCCGCTGTTTTTCCTTTGATAATGCTTAGATAGCGGTAAACGGATAGATCCAGGTTCCCATTGTTGATTTCCTGGCGTAATTCTCCCATGCAGATTCTGCATAGATAATTGGACATATCCAGGGCTTCGTATTCTTTTCTTTTAGGAATGGAAACCGCCAGTTTAAGTGCCAGGGATAAGAGGTAATCTCCGCAAATGACCGCCGCTTTTTTGCCAAATCTCTTTTGAAGCGTGTCGATCCCCCGCCTTGTATCAGCGTCATCGATTACATCATCATGGACCAGGGTGGCCAAATGCAGCAATTCTACTGCAGAAGCCAGGGTAACGGCATCTGCCGGAACTTTATCCTCTTCATCCATGGAACAGGCCATCAGCCCATAAGCACGGATGAACTTACCTGTGGACTTTGCCAGATGGGCCGTGTAAGTCCTGATGACAGGAGGCGCTGAAGATAAATGCTTTTCCACAGCTGATGCCATTAATTGGAAAGCCTCTTCAAAACCATACCGCAGGCTGTCTGCATCCTCCAACAATTCTCTATTAGTCATTGTATAAATACCACTTCCTTATAAAGGGAAGTTTTCTCCATTTTTTCTTAAGCCAGGGCATGAAATAATAATCAAGGCCAAGGGTTCTGCCGCCGCCGATTAACACTGCGATACCGGCGAAAATCATCCAGAACGTGTTTAAGTAAAGACCAGTCGTGCATACAAACATGAACTGAAGCACCAGGGAGGCTGCTGAGGAAAGGAAGTTGAATAGTCCTGCCATTAAAGCAAGACCGATCAGGATCTCCGCGATTACGATACCGCGCTGCATAAACAGCTGAAGTCCGCCGTTAGGCAGGATCACAGTATTCACAAACCAGTTCATAGGAGCAAAATCCAGTTTAAAGGCATAATCTGACAGAGTCGAATGGGAGATGCCTTTGGAACTGACAAGGGTAGCGTCGATTAATCCTAAAATATGATAGGAGAAAACGGCTACACCACTGGAAACTGCATCTGCAGCACCAGCACCAGCAGCAGCACCAGTGGCACTGGCTACCGCATCTGCAGCAGCAGAAGTTGCACTGGAGACAGCATCAGCCGAAGGAGCAGCTCCGCCGATTCCACTGATCCCGTAGGGAGCCAGAATGTTATTGAAGAATTGATTGGCTCCTCCAAAGAATCCGCTTAGCATTGGCTGATCCATCCAGCCTTCAACAATCTTCATAACGCCTTCAAATACCCATATGGCACCCAGCCATACGCGCAGCGGCATCAGCAGGAAGCTTGGGGTCCTGTTGGAGAAATGGCCTCCCAGGAAGCTTCTGCGGTTGCGCACAGTAAAGAATTCGTGGCACACATAGCTCCACACCTTGTTCCAGCCCAATACCTGAATAAAATATATAACATTGATAAAATGCTTGGAAAGCATGGCAAAGAAGGAACACAGGTTAAACATGAGATTGGGGAGTCCTACCCGTGCCACTCCGTAGCGGCCTCCTACAGAAACCATAACCCCATGGAAGGACGGCTTATACTCCTCCATCGCTCCTGTACCAGCAATGGCACAAACCAGATTATGGGCGGCTGTATGAGCACTCTGCTCACAGTTTTCTACCATCTGGGGAACAGGTGCATTTTCTCCCTGAGGTACAAACATCATGTTGTCGCCGACTACGTAAACTTCTTCGTGGTCTTTGGCTCTTAAGAAAGAATCTACCTGGATTCTTCCGCGCCCTACGGATTCAAGCGTCTTTGCCGCTTCTCCTGTAATATCTGCGCTTTCAATACCAGCGGTCCAGATAGTTGTACCGGATGGATAACGATTTTTCCTGCCATCCTGATTCAATTCGATGAAATCCTCGCCAATGGCGGTCACGCCGGTCTCCATCATTACTTTTACGCCCATCTTTGTCAGGCGCTTTTCTACCTTGCCGGACAGCTTCTCCGGAAGAATGGGCACTGCCCGCTTTAAAACATCTACGTTATACATGGAGACGAGAGACGGCTCTATTTCATACTCATCACATAAGAAGGGCACATATTCTGCCAGTTCTCCAGCCATTTCCACACCGGTAAAACCTGCTCCTACGACGTAGAACGTCAAAAGGCGGCGTTTTTCCGCCTCGTCCGGTTCACAGGCAGCTTTGCGGAATACATGGTGAATCCGTTCTTTTAATAAAACAGCATCTTCATAAGACCAAAGCTTATAAGAATTCTTCTCTGCACCTTCCACACCGAAATAGGTGGGCTTAGAGCCTGCGGCCAGGATTAAATAGTCATAATCGTATTCGCCCTGGTTTCCCGTCAATTTCTTCTCTTCAATGGAAATCTGACTGATGGTGTCAGTAATGATTTCCACATTCCTTCCGGCAAATACTTTTTTCAGGCTGATGCGGATACTGTCTTCCTCTACTCTTCCAGCGGCCACTTCATGAAGTTCTGTAAGCATGGTATGGAACGGATGCCTGTCTATGATGGAGATACTTACTTCGTCCTCCATCTTCATCTTGCGGAATTTTTTTCCCAATTTTTTGGCAGTTAAAATACCGGCATAACCGGCACCTAACACTACTATTCTTTTCAAGTCTTCCCCTCCTTGTATGATAGCGGCACGCAAAATGCCACTTTGACATTATTATAACATATGGGAATGATTTTTACCATAATTTTATCGCAAATCGATCACTTTTTCCACTTTTTGTAACTTATTACATATATAGAGAATTGCCTGTCAAAAGGAGCCGGTCATTCGTTTCCGGATATCCAAATCGGGCCGGCAATACAAGGTGTTATATAATGATTTTAGACTAATTTTTATTTTATAAACAAGTCTGCTATGTTATAATGAAATCTCAGGATATTACATTTAAGAGAAATAAGAGGTAACAGATGAAGTTTGAAAAAAAATTAACAGTAATACAAAGGAGAGAGCTGATCCTGATTGCTGCCATTCTGGTGATATCAGGACTGCTCTCAGGGATATTTTATGTCAAAAACAGAAAGCCGGCGGAGCAGGTGGTGGTCACTGTAGACGGCGAAACCGTGGCAACCCTGGATCTTCATAAAGATGCTGACATGGTTATTGATGGTTATGGCGGTACGGATCATCTGATCATTAAAGACGGTTATGCCAGCATTACGGAAGCTTCCTGCCCTGATAAGGTATGTGTCCGCACGGGCAGGATCCACAGAAGCGGGGAACTGATTGTCTGCCTGCCTAATCGGGTGGTAGTCACAATCGAAGGGGAAGAATAAGGAATTGCCGAATATATCTCCTGTTTCTGGAGAATCATATCCAATATCGGAATAAAATGTACCGTTATGTAAAAATAATTACAGGTTTTAGGAGCTAAATGATCCTGGGGATCAGGGAGGGAGCTGATATGGGCGAGGTTCAGACGATGGTTCGCGTAAGTGAGATTGAATTAAAAGGATTTAAGAATACCCAGTACGGCAGAATTATAATGCCGTCTGCAGGGAATAAGGATTATTTCTCAAAAACAGCGGACATTCTTGGCATTTATGGCCAGAACGGTTCAGGGAAAACAGCGGTTATTGAAGCTATGGAATTCGTTCAGACTTTGCTAACAGGGCGTCCCCTGTCAAGGGAAGTGGTTCATTATATTTCCAAAGACATGGAATCCTGTACAATAACCGTTAAGTTTATAATTCAGACAGTCAGTAAAAAAACCATGGCTGAATATTCTGTCCAGTTAAAAAGGATTTCCAAAAGCGAGTTTGAGATAGAACACGAAGCCCTCTGTTCCGCGGCCTGGACCGGAGAAAAGTTTGAAAGCAAAAAAACGTTGATCGATTACGGACTGCATTCAGAAGGGCCAACATTTACGCCAAAATACCGGATGGAAGATTTAATACGGGAGAATGATGAAAATAAAGTAAATTTAAGCGTTGCAAAAAAAATTGCCCGGAAAGATCTGGTATCTTTTATCTTCGGCCCGGAAGGCAGGGGGGTATTTTTATCCGCATCTGAAGGTGCGTCTGAGGATTACGCTTATATCATCCATTCACTTTATCAATATGCAGGCTTGAACCTGTTTGTAATTTCCAATGCCCGTGCAGGGGCAATCAGTATGGATTTCATGATCCCGTTTGCGTTCCGTCTGGATCTCGGTGAGAGGATCGCAAAGGGCGATTTGCTTATAAGGCTTGATGAACCGTCAGTGATCAGTAAAGAACATTTTGAAATGGCCAGGAAGATCCTTCATGAGATGAATGTGGTTCTTGACGCCATGATTCCCGGTCTCTCCATTGGAATTTATGACTTTGGTGAGCAGCTTCTTGAACGGGGGGAAGAAGGACACAGAGTCGAATTAATTTCAAAACGCGGAGAAATTACAATTCCCCTGAAATATGAGTCGGAAGGGATCATTAAGATCATTTCCGTTCTAAATGCCCTCATGTGCGTTTACAACAATGCCTCCATGTGTTTGATTATTGATGAACTGGATGCAGGTGTATATGAATATCTTTTAGGGGAACTGCTTTCTGTCTTTGAAAAGGGTGCGAGGGGGCAGCTGATCTTCACATCACATAACTTGCGGGCATTGGAAATGATTCATAAAAGCAGCATTGTATTTTCCACCACAAATCCATCCAACCGGTATATCCGTCTGCAGAACATAAAGAGCAATCATAATTTGCGGGATATGTATTTGCGGAGCATCGTATTGGGCGGTCAAAAAGAAGCTATTTATGAAGAGACAGACAGTGTGGAAATTGGCCGTGCATTCAGGCGTGCCGGAAAGGCGGTAAGGGATGGCGGCCAAGACTAAAAAAGTAATTTTGTTTATCGTTGAAGGACCCACTGACGAGGAGACATTAAGTCCGGTTCTTAAAAAAGCATTTCAGAGAGAGGATGTCCGTTTCCATGTGGTTCACGGCGATATGACAAGCAACTGGTCGGTAACAGGCAACAATGCCGTTAAAACGGTCAATGAGCACATAGAGGTGGAAAGAAAGCGGTATGGCTTTAATAAAAAAGACATTCTTAAGGTGATTCATCTTGTTGACATTGACGGGGCGTTTATTCCGGCGGATAAGGTCATAAAAAGCTCAACGGGGACAATCCGATATTTTGATGACCGGATCGAATCGGCAGATCCTGAGGGGGTTATTGACCGGAATTCAAGGAAGTCCCAGGTGCTGTACCGGCTTAGTACGGCCGACGCAGTGGGTAAAATCCCGTATTCTATTTTTTATTTTTCCCGGAATCTTGAGCATGTGCTTCATAACAATCATGGGAATCTGACTGACGATGAAAAGGTAAATTATGCAGATGCTTTTGCAGATAAGTATGGTTCCGATCAGAAAGGCTTTCAGGTATTTATTTCATCGGATGATTTTGCAGTACCGGGGGATTTCCGAGAGACATGGAACTTTATTATGCAGGGCCTCAATTCGTTACACCGGCACTGTAATCTCCATCTGCTTCTTAAAGAAGGTTAACAGGAAGAATTTGATTGCCCCCTGCACTGGGGATTTATTTGAAAAAACCGGAATGATGGTTAAGGAGTGGGAATATCATAGAATAAACATATTGTGCAGAGCGAGATCATGGGATACTATATAACCGTTGAAAAGAATGTAAACATTTACGTAGAGGATCTTAATCCGGATTGCGAAAATACCATTTTATTTCTTCATGGATGGCCGGGGAGCCATAAGCTTTTTGAATACCAGTTTGATGTGCTTCCTGCCATGGGGTTCCGGTGTATCGGCATTGATACAAGAGGATTCGGGGATTCTGACAAGCCGTTTTGTGGGTATGATTATGACCGGCTGGCCGATGATGTCAGAGTGGTCATTGATGTACTGAATCTTAGGAATATTACCCTGGCAGGGCATTCCACCGGAGGGGCGATTGCCATAAGGTATATGGCAAGGCACAGGGGCTTTGGGGTAGCAAGACTTGCTTTATTCGCTGCTGCAGCGCCAAGCCTTGTGAAACGGCCGGACTTCCCTTATGGACTTGATAAAGACGTAGTAACTCAAATCATAAACGGAACCTACGCCGATCGTCCCAACATGTTAAATAATTTTGGAGATATATTCTTCTTCCAGCATATTACTTATCCGTTCTCCCAATGGTTTTTCCAGCTTGGTCTGCAGGCAGCTGGCTGGGCGACGGCAGCCATTGCAAATACCTGGCTCGAAGAGGTATTATTTTCGGATCTGGAAGCAATTGATGTTCCGACTCTGATCATTCATGGGATCCATGATCAGGTTGTACCATATGTTCTGGGTGAGATCCAGCATCAATGCATTAAAAACTCCAGGCTGGAATCCTTTGAATTCAGCGGTCATGCGACCTTCTATGACCAAAAGGACGAATTCAATAAGGTTCTATCCGAATTCGCCAGCGGGGATTGTTAGAAAAGGGGAAAACAGCACCATTGCTGAGGACATAAAAAAGGGCGTTGATTTTAATAGATCAACGCCCCAGACTGTCAAAGAACCTTGT
>DEYX01000090.1 GCA_002365025.1 Hungatella sp. UBA3147
GTGATGAAGGAGGCGGTCTCTTTAAGCAAAAACCCCCTGTGCTACAACGGAGACTTGTTTTCCGCGGAAGATTATAAGGAATTTACCACGGTCTTTCCTTCCGTAGACCATATCATGCTTGGAAGGGGAATGGTGGCCAATCCCGGACTCGCAGGGGAAATGAAAAACGGGGAGAAAATGGAAAAGGGGCAGCTGAAAGCCTTTCATGATGAGGTCCTGAAAGGATATGAAGAGATCATATCCGGGGACCGCAATGTCCTGTTTAAGATGAAGGAGCTGTGGGCATATATGATCCAGATGTTCGACGGCAGCGAAAAACATGGGAAAAGGATCAGAAAATCCCAGCACCTTGCAGATTACAGGACCGTGGTTAGCAGCTTGTTTGCAGAACTGGATTTAAAAGAATCCGGAGGGGCTTTTGGGGGCGTATAAGAATGAAATGATCGTTTATAAGTAGAATATAAAATGATTATAAATTTTTTTAATTAATGAATTAACGTTTCAAGCTTGAACCTATAGTTACTATAGGATATATAATGACCTCGATTTTAAATGACGGCATAGTGCCGTACTGAAAATGGAGGGATAACATGGCTTCAAAATTATTAATAAAGAATGCCAAAGCAATTATAACCTGCGATGAAAATGACCATGTGTATAAAGATACCGATATCCTGATTGAAGGGCCTAAGATTGTGTCAATAGGCCCTGGGATAAAGGAAGAAGGAGCACAGGTCATCGACGGGTCAGGAAAATTTGTATACCCGGGACTAATCAACACCCATCATCACTTCTTTCAAACCTTTGTAAGGAATCTCATCACCATTGATTATCCGAATCTGACGGTCATGGACTGGATCGATAAGATCTACCGGATTTTTCAGATCGTTGACAATGATGTCATTTATTATTCCACTCTTACGGCTTTTGCTGATTTAATCAAGCACGGCTGCACCTGCGCCTTTGACCACCAGTACTGCTACACAAAGAAAACCGGCAAGGATCCGGTGGACCGGCAGATGGAAGCAGCCAATCTTATGGGAATCCGTTATCATGCAGGGAGGGGCAGCAACACGCTTCCAAGGAGTGAGGGGAGCTCGATTCCAGATAATATGCTGGAGACCACAGATGAATTTATAAAAGACTGTGAAAGGCTTATCCGTCTCTACCATGATCCAGGTCCTTATTCCATGCAGCAGATCGTCATGGCGCCCTGCCAGCCAATCAACTGCAGACCGGAAACATTTACCGAAACCGTTGCCGCAGCCAGAAGCATGGGCGTTAGGATGCACACCCATTTAGGAGAAGGGGAGACGGAAGGGATCAAGGCCCGCTACGGAAAGCGCACTCTGGAATGGTGCAGGGACATCGGCTTTATCGGAGAAGACGTCTGGTATGCCCATAACTGGGAGGTTCTGCCGGAAGAATACAGGCTGCTTGCTGAAACAGGAACCGGAATTTCCCATTGTCCTGCGCCGGCTGTGCTGGGAGGTTTCCCGATTCTTGATATCAAGGCCATGGAGGAGGCTGGAGTGCTTATAAGCCTTGGCTGTGACGGATCCGCGACCAATGACAGCTCCAATCTTCTTGATGCCCTTCGCTCGGCTTATCTGATGCAGACTTATCATGCAAAGGAAAGGGGCGGCTGTGTATCTTCCTATGATATGTTAAAAATCGCTACTGTAAATGGAGCGAAGACTCTGGGAAGACCGGATCTGGGTTCTCTTAAACCGGAAAAGGCAGCTGATCTGTTTATGATAGATGCAGAAGCCCTGGAGCTTACGGGAGCAATCCATGATCCAAAAAATCTCCTTGCAAGGGTTGGCTTGACAGGAAACGTATGGCTCACTATGATTAATGGAAACGTGGTTTATAAGGATGGTATGATCACCGGAGTGGACGAGAAACGGCTGGCTTCTGAGGGAGAAGCGGTCTGCACCAGAGTGATACGAGGGCCAAGCGAGGCATTCCGTCCGTTTTTATAAGCCGCCTGATCATAGAAAGTTGAGGAAAACGGTTTGAAGGAATTTTTATCCATTGGAGAGATGGGATCACTTTTCGGTCTGAATATACAGACCCTGTATTATTATGACAGCATAGACATATTTAAGCCAAGGATGCGGGACTTAAAAAACGGCAGGAGGAAATACGAGTTTGACCAGATTTATGAACTGGCAACCATATGCTACATGCGAAAGCTTGGATACTCCCTGGAGGAAATTACAAAGCAGCGGAGCACACAGCATGCAGGTTCCGCTCTGGATTCCTTAAAGCAGCGTTCAGAGGAGCTTCACAGGCAGTGGATGGAGCTGATTTCCATTGATGAGGCCATTCAGAGAAAACTTCGTTTTATAGAAGAAGAAATGGAAAATATCCGCACGGATGAGATCACCATCCGCCATTTTGAGGACAGGGCCTATCTTGCCATTGGTGAGGAAGAAATGATCTATCGGCAGAATTCCTTCTATTTTTATCCTACCATTGCCTTTTATCATGGTGAAGGGAAATATTTCGGAGCTTATTTATATCCCTCTG
>DEYX01000224.1 GCA_002365025.1 Hungatella sp. UBA3147
TACTGGAATATCATGATATAATATCAAAATATGAAGGAAAAAGCAAATCATTATTACAAAATCATGCCGGAAGCCAAATGTTCCTCTGCCAAATGCCGGTATTATCTCTACTGATATAAAAAAGAGGTACTTTTATCACAAGCTTTTAGCAGAATAAAAGTGATATAAGTATAAATATTTACTTTAAGCGAAACCTATGTACAATGGTAAAATAATAGAAACCGCCAGAAGTTTACAGACTTCATAAGGATTGTTATAATTTTAACCAAGTTATTAAAATATTGAAAAATAAAGGAGGTGATGCCATATGTCAAACGTTGATAAAGTACCCAATAGATTAATCAATGAAAAATCCCCCTATTTACTACAGCATGCATATAACCCGGTGAAATGGTTTCCTTGGGGAGAAGAGGCTTTTTCCAAGGCGAAAGCAGAAGATAAGCCCATCTTTTTATCTATTGGGTATAGCTAACTACGGTTGAATATGTGCACTTGTCACTGGTGTCATGTCATGGCTCATGAGTCTTTTGAAGACCAGGAGGCGGCGGAGGTTCTTAACAAGTTTTATGTGGCAATAAAGGTGGACAGGGAAGAGCGGCCGGATATTGATTCCGTGTATATGTCAGTCTGCCAGGCTCTCACCGGTTCCGGAGGGTGGCCATTAACGATCATTATGACACCGGATCAAAAGCCTTTTTACGCCGGGACCTATCTGCCTAAATTTTCAAGATGGGGATCTGCCGGTCTTCTGGATGTTTTAACCTCTATCCGGAAGCTTTGGGAAAATGATAAATATAAGCTTCTGGAAGCGGGAGATGAGATAACCGGATATTTAAACAAGGAAGAGACAGCTGTTAATAATGAGGGCAGGGAACCGGATAAAAACTTATTTCTATCAGCTTCAAGCCTGTTAAAAAGGTCTTTTGATAAGAAATGGGGAGGCTTTGGTAGGGCACCTAAATTTCCCATGCCACATAATCTGCTTTTCCTTTTAAGGCATTACTTTTATGAAAAAGATAAAGATGCTCTTCTTGCTGCGGAAACGACCCTTAAGCAGATGTACCGGGGCGGAATATACGACCACATCGGAGGCGGTTTTTCCCGTTATTCCACAGATGAAAAATGGCTGGTGCCCCATTTTGAAAAAATGCTGTACGACAATGCGCTTTTGCTGTATGCCTACACGGAAGCCTTTGCCATGACAGGAGACAGTCTTTACGCCAGGGTATCCCGGGGAATTCTTCGTTATGTAAGGGATGTGCTGACTGATGAGCAGGGCGGGTTTTACTGCGGTCAGGACGCTGACAGCGAAGGGGTGGAAGGAAAGTTTTATACGTTTCAGAAGGAAGAGATCGAACAGATTCTTAACGGCGATGCAGATGAATTCTGCGAATGGTTTGGAATTTCAGAACAAGGTAACTTTGAGGGAAAGAATATTCCAAATCTTATAGAAAATGATAATTACGGCTCTAACAGTGATAAATTAGGGGATCTGTGTAAAAAGCTTTATGATTACCGGATCACAAGGACATCCCTTCATACGGATGATAAGATATTGACTTCCTGGAACGGACTTATGATTGGGGCACTTGCAAAATCATATGAAGTACTGGGAGATGCCTGGTGCCTTGATGCGGCAAAGAATGCTCAGGCGTTTATAGAGAAGAATCTGACTTCTGAACAGGGAAGGCTCTTTATCCGCTACCGGGAGGGGCAGGCAGTTCACGATGGACAGCTTGACGATTACGCGTTTTATGCCTTTGGCCTGCTGGAGTTATATGAGGCTTCCTTTGATATCAAATATCTTCATATTGCCGCTGAAATATCTGATAAGATGCTTAAACTGTTTTATGATGAAGTTCAGGGAGGGTTTTATATGTATGCGCATGACAGGGATAAACTGATAAGCCGTCCCAAGGAGCTTTACGATGGTGCGCTTCCTTCAGGAAATTCCGTTGCCGCATATGTAATAAGCAGGCTCTATCACCTGACCGGGGAAATCAAATGGCAGAACGTTTTGGAAAAGCAGGTATCTTACCTGACGCAAGAGGTGGAAAAAAGCCCTGCAAACTACTGCTTTTCTCTGCTTGCATTTCAAAGCATCCTTTATCCATCTACGGAAATTGTTTGTGTTTCCGCTGATGATTCTATATTAACAGAGCTTCATAGCTTACAAAGAAGCCCGAAGCCTGATATCAGCGTGATCTTAAAAACTCCTCTGAACAAGGAAGCCCTGTCAGAGGCAGCACCGTTCACGGCAGATTATCCCGTTCCTTCTGAAGGTGGCAAATATTATGTCTGCCGCAATGGGGCGTGCATGAAGCCTGTAGATGGCATGGATGATTTAAAAGGAGTGTTGGAATCCCTGTAGCCTGTATATGGGCTGCAATTAATTGCAATGGCAGCTTTATATTAAAATAGCGTTTTAGGCAGAAAATGAGCTTTGAAAATGGATTAAATCCAATCAAAGCTCATTTTTGCATACTATTTTAAGTGATACTATTTTTGACAGCCCCTTTGTCTTATACCCTATATTACATACATAAAAACCACAGGCCCCCATATAAATAAGTAAGCAATTTACAATAAGGGAGGTAGTTTGTATGTGCACGGCATTTACCTTAGGAACCCTGCAAGGGGAAACCTTTTTTGGAAGGAATATGGATTTTTCTTATGATATTAAGCCTCATCTTTACATAATTCCTAAGAATTATGAATGGGATAATTCATTAAATATGGATAAAATCCAGGATATTTACTGTTTTATCGGCATTGGGCAGGAACTGGATGGGGACCTGGGGTTTTTTGATGGGGTCAATGAGATGGGATTTGCTGCTGCAGCACTTTATTTTGCAGGCTATGCCCAATATGATACCATTAAGAATTTAAGGCACAGGAAACAAATCCCATCCATTGATTTCCTTCATTATATTTTAGGAAGATGTGCAGATGTCGATGATTTACGGCAATTACTTAAGAATCTCTCAATCGTAGGCGTTGAGGATCCGGTGACACAGACTGTGGCCCCATTGCACTGGATGGCGGTAGACCGCAGCGGGGAATGTGTTGTCATAGAACAGACGGAAAGAGGGATGGAGGTAATGTCAAATTCCATTGGCGTTATGACAAACAGTCCCGATTATCAGTGGCATAAGACGAACCTGAGAAATTATATGGAGGCTTCTCCCTATCAGTCCGAGGAGGATACCTGGGGGAATGTCCGGCTGATTCCGTTTGGACAGGCGGGAGGTACCCAGACTCTGCCGGGAGGGTATACCTCCCCGGAACGCTTTGTCAGGACCGCTTATTTAAAATCATTTATTCCGATACCTCAAAGCCGTATGGAAGCGGTAGTTTCATGCTTTCATGTCATGGAGAGTGTTACCATTCCGAAAGGGGCAGTCGTAACAAGCCGGAATTCTTATGATTACACCAAATATACGGCCTTTATCAATACAGCTACATGTGAATATTTTTTTAAGACTTATGACAATATACAGGTAAGAATGGCAAGTCTTTTTGAGAATTGCGCCCAATCCCCGGAGCTTGTGAATCTGGGGGGATTATAAGAGCAAGCCGGGACGGCGGCCTCACTGTTATAAATCCATATGAAACAAATTCTAAGTAAAATAGCATGACCAAATAAAAAAGCGTATTACATGGCTGATCCTGAAACCAGTCATGCAATACGCTTTTCAAAAAGTTCTTTCAAAAAGGGAGGAGAGCTGATAATAAATTACCAGCTCGAGTATTATGAAAAAAATCTTATAAGCAATTTGTATTTTATGTTTTAAGTATATCCAAGAAACATGAAGAAATCATGTTGTTTGTGTAAAAGGTTTTTGAATGAAATTTAAACAAAGTATGAACGATAGGATATATATAGGACTGTATTCAAATGGGACTATACAAATATAGGAGTATTTGATAAAATATAGCCATATGCGGAATCTGACGCAATAAATACCTTATTGGTATACCTTTATGCCCAAAGAACATGGGCAGGAAAGCAGAAAGGGAGAAAACATGAAAAATCCGGTTATTACGATTACAATGGATAACGGTGATGTGATGAAAGCAGAGCTTTATCCGGAGATTGCACCAAACACAGTAAATAATTTTATCAGTTTAATTAAAAAAGGTTACTATGACGGACTGATCTTCCACAGAGTTATCAATGGGTTCATGATTCAGGGAGGATGTCCGGAAGGAAGCGGAATGGGAGGCCCGGGCTATTCCATTAAAGGAGAGTTCAGCCAGAACGGCGTGGCCAATGCATTTAAGCATTCAGAGGGAGTGCTTTCCATGGCAAGAGCCATGAACCCCAATTCTGCCGGCTCTCAGTTTTTCATTATGCACAAGGCTTCTCCCCATTTGGATGGTTCCTATGCTGCATTCGGTAAGATCACGGAAGGCATGGATATTGTGAACAAAATTGCTGATGTGAAGACCGATTACAATGACCGCCCCATGAAAGAGCAGAAGATCCAGTCCATGACAGTGGAAACCTTTGGGGAAGAATATCCGGAACCGGAGACCTGCTAAGGCAATGATCTGGGATCGGGATATTATAGTAGAAGGAAAGATTTTCCAGGTTACCATATCCGATGATCATGAAGCCCTGCGTTCTGCTTTTGCGGAAGGCAGGGCTGTTGTTGGTTTATGGGACCGGGAACGAACGGTTCAGAACCTTGCCCCTGCCTCCTATGTTGTAGAGGATCTTGATGACATTGATGATGCATTTTTAGAGCGGGTCATCAGGAGAAAAGAGGGACTTCCGTGGAATATTGTCAAAACCCGGCGCCTGACAATCCGGGAATTTGTTCCTCAGGACTATGCCACTATACCAGATGAGCCTGAGGCTGGGAAGTCGGGCTTCCTGTTTTCAACGAAAGAAACCCTGAAGGATTACATCAGTCATCAATACGGATTTTATGAGTACGGTATTTGGGCCGTAGTTGACCATGACAAAGGAAAGCTTGTGGGAAAGGCGGGGATATCCAACTTAGAGATCACCGGGCAGGAGGAGTTTTTAGATGTAATAAAAAAGAATGATACCCCAGTGGAACTGGGATATCACATTTTTTCCCCATACAGGCAGCAGGGATATGGAAAGGAAGCCTGTAAGGCCATTCTTTCCTACACAGCCCTGGCTGTTTCAGAGAAGATTTATGCAAGGATCGACGAACGGAACTCAGCGTCAATAAAGCTGGCAGAGGATCTTGGGTTCCGTCTTATTGCCCGAACACATAGCGGATCAGTTCCGCGGCTGTGTCTGTATGAGTGGAATTGCTCATGACGGTAAGAATCGGCTCATCAATGAGAAGGCCGGTTTTATCGCAGAAATCCGTGCTGCCGATGAGAAGACCGCAGGCCGTGTTCTCGCCGGTTTCCTGATTGGTTACAAAATAGAGGTGCTCCTTTAACTTGTCGTAAACGTCTGCAGGGAGGATTTCCTTTAAGTCAACAAATCCGCCCATTTCACCGAAGTGGTCTATGGTTTCCGGATTTCCGATCATAACATCCAGACTCTTACTGGATATCATGGCGGTGATTTTGGCTAGCTGGGCATAGGTAAATTCATTCATAGAAGATTCGTCAAAGGTCGGGGACATGGAGTAGTCCACCTCGATCTTTGCATCCTCATTAAGATCAATGTACTGACGGAAGCCCTGGTTAAAGTAATCATCAACAGAATCGGTTTCACCGGCGGGGCTGCTGTTAAAAATAACGCAGGAAAGAGCAGTTTCAAACCGGTTGTTATATATGGCTGAACCGATGGAAGAGATAAAAATCACGGCCACAACGGCAATGATGATGGGAATCTTGTAATATTCCCAGATGTACCAGAGCCTGTCTTTCACACTCATATTTTTCAGCTTGTCCCGTTCCTCCCGCATAGAGTCTTTTAGGGTTTTGTCTTCGTATGGGGTCATGTTTTACGCCTCTTTCTTTATTATTAAAGGTACTTTTTTGATTATAACACACAACCATGGATTTTCATTAAAATAAAAATAAAATTTTGGTGAAATAAGAAAGAATGTTTGCTTTTTAAGGGCAAATCCTATATAATATCTTTTAATGCCACTATGAAAAGGGGAAGAACGTATGTTTTCTGGTTTTTTTAATTATGATAACCCGGTATGGCGGTTTATCGGTAAATTTGGTGATCTGATTATTTTAAATATCTTATGGCTGATATGCAGCATTCCAATTTTTACCATAGGAGCTTCTACCACAGCTGTCTATTATGTAACCCTGAAGCTTGCAAGAGATGACGATGGCTATACCATCCGTTCTTTTTTTAAGTCATTTAAAGAAAACTTTAAGCAGTCCACGATCATCTGGCTGATCCTTCTGGTTGTAGGATTGATCCTTGGAGTTGACTTATACTTCTTTACCAGATTGTTTACAGGATCCGGGTCCTTCCGGACGGTGATGCTTACCGTGTTCCTGGCAATGGTTCTAATTTATGCGGCTGTTTTTACGTATATTTTCCCACTTCAGGCCAGATTTTTCAATACGGTAAAGCGTACCTTTTTCAACGCCTTTTTTATGTCCCTGCGCCATTTATTCCGCACCATTGGAATGATTGCCATTGACGGGGCTTTGTTGGCGGCTGCATTCCTGCTTATGGTGCCTCCCATGCTGATGATATTCATGCTGTTTGGCTTCCCGCTTTTAGCATTTATTAACTCCTATATCCTTGCTCCCGTGTTTAATCAGTATATTCCAAAAGAGGAAGAGGAGAAGGGGGACGAGCTTAAGCCGCTGTTTGCAGATGAGGAAGAGCCTGTAAACAGCATTCTGATGGCAAAAGGGGACGAGCATCAGGAAGAGATGCCTGAGAACGAAGAGATAGAAAATAAAGAAACAGAAGACGGGCAGGAATAATTCCTGCTGGCAGCCGGACAGGGACTCCCGTGGATCCCTTCCGGCTATTTTTTTGCATATCAGTATGGATTCTTTTATGAGGAGTTCATACTATGGACACCATATGGACACAAAAAAACGGTATACTTTATAATTGTGACAAGGAAATGCCTGGGAGGTGGAATATGACTGAAGAAGAGTATCTCTGTTTTATCCAGCCCTATGAGGATGCGCTTAAAAACATTCGTGTGAGAGTGGATGTGCTGAATAATGATTATAGGAGAAAAAACCAGAATTACCCCATCCATCATATCCAGTACAGAATTAAGCAAAAGGAAAGCATTGAAAACAAGCTGGATAAGAATGGATATGAGGCCAGCGCGGATTCGGCCAGAAACTATCTGACGGATGTTGCCGGTATCCGCGTCATCTGCTATTTTATCACGGATATCTATGCCATTGTCAGCCTGTTAAAGAAGCAGTCGGATATTGTAATTATAAAGGAAAGTGATTATATTGCCAATCCAAAGCCCAATGGATATAGAAGTTTCCACATTGTTTTTGGAGTTCCGGTCTATCACACCGATGGTATGGAATATTACCCGGTAGAAATACAGCTGCGCACCATGTCCATGGATTTATGGGCCAGTATGGAACACAGGATCTGCTATAAGGGGGAAGAGAGAGAACAGGCAGCAGAGGAATTTAAAAAGTATGCCATTGCCTTAAGGCAGATGGAGGATGAGATGGAGGAATTTCTCTGAGGTGAAAATAAGAGAAGGCATGTTCCGGAGCTATGATTTTTCATGCATAGCTTTGGAACAT
>DEYX01000221.1 GCA_002365025.1 Hungatella sp. UBA3147
GGCCAGTCGGGCCAGTTGCTCCGGTAAGTCCTATGGGGCCGGTCGGACCGGTTGCTCCGGTCGGGCCCTGAGATCCTTGGGCGCCAGTTGCACCAGTCGGGCCAGTAGGTCCTTGAAGTCCCATCGGTCCCCGGGCACCAGTCGGGCCAGTCGGACCAATAAACCCCCGTGGTCCCATTGGTCCCATCGGTCCAACAGGTCCTTGTAGTCCCATCGGTCCTTGAGGGCCAGTTGGTCCGGTTGGTCCGGTTGGCCCTGGTACGCCTTGTGGTCCAGTAGGTCCCACGCAGCATCTGCAGCCTTGCGGTTTCTCAAAACAGCAATTTTCATTTTGACTCCTACAATTACAAAAATTACTCATTAAAATATCCTCCTATAATGGTGCAAATTATACTTTTATATTTATAAACCATCTGTATAAATTTAAAGTATAAATTCAAGGTATAAATATAAAGAGTTTTCCGCTCTTTATATATTAATATATGCATTCCCTCTCTCTTCGATAAGACAGATCCCTTTCATGAACGGAACTCACTTCTGCACACACTTCCCACCCTTCGATAAGGCCGATCCATTCATGAACGTTACCTAGATAAATGACACTTCTCTATGATTTCATATTTTTTTACACTTGTTATATGAACCAGATTCGCTCCCCAAGTGTTGCCAGCACTTGTTTGATGGACTGTGTTTTTATCTATCCGAAATGTTAGGTATAAAAAAGAGACCTAACATTTTCTAGGTCTCTTTCACTCTTTTCTATATTTTCCATCCGTAAGCAATGTATTTACGCCTGTATGCACGACCGAATTTATCGCTTTTGCACAGGCGAACGACCAGTTTGAAGCATTAAATGCAAAACTGTTAGGTTTAAGCATAGACAGTAACCCCTCCCATCTGGCATGGGTAAATCAGATCCGTTTATTAACCGGCGTTCAAATTCCGTTTCCAGTCATCGCCGACCGTATGGCTGAAGTTGCAAACCTTTATGGAATGATTGCCCCGGATGTTAATAAGCAGGAAACCGTTCGGAATGTTTTTTTCATTGACCCGAATCAGATCATACGCGCAATCCTGGTTTATCCTCTAACAAACGGCAGAAACATTTCTGAAATACTGCGTCTGTTAACTGCTCTTCAGACAACAGACAAATGCGGTGTAGTAACTCCTGCAAACTGGATGCCTGGCAATTCTGTAATGGTTCCTCCGCCTGGTACTTATAGTCAATCGTTGGAGCGGCTCAATGAAACCGGAACATCGGAACTAAATTGTATTGATTGGTTCTGGTGCTATAAAAATGAGCCTTGTTAGTTATGCTGTAAAATAGTTCAAATCCCCCCTGCAGCCAGGAAACGGCTGAAGGGGGGATTTTATGAATTGTTTTTATGAAATTCCTGATTCTATTTTTTCTCTTTTTATTCCATGCTTTTCAGCGAATCCGGTCAAAATCATGGTCAATGCACCATCACCGGTTACGTTGCAGGCTGTGCCGAAGCTGTCCTGCAATGCGAAAATGGTCAGCATAAGGGCCGTTCCTGTTTCACTGAAGCCTAAAACTCCTGTTATAAGACCAAGAGATGCCATTACTGTTCCTCCTGGAACGCCCGGGGCACCAATGGCTCCCTGTTCATGCACACCTGTATAGGTGGAAATAATGCTGACAAGACCGAATATGGCTCCCAGGGATACCGTGCAGCCGGCAGAATTTTTATCGTACAAAAGCATGCTGCGTACGATGGGTATTTTGGTCAGCAAAGTGGCGATGAGCACCAGGAGGCCAATATTTAACAGGAGACTGAAAAGCATGGTATCAGGCATGGAAAATCCCTCCTTGATCAAATGTGAGATATAATAAAATTATATCAAATAATAAGTAAAATTACAGCACTATTGACAATTTCACTCATAACTTTGCATTTGATCCGGAGGGATTGCTTATTGACTTGGGAAATTATTTTACTCTTCTTGTAGACTCTCCTTCTACCAGCTCGGCCTTAAAAACCGTTTTCTGATGCTCTGCCTTATTCTTGATCACATCAAATAAGATTTTGATGGTAGCCTTTGCCATCTCTTCCACCGGCTGACGGATGGTAGTGATGGACGGGTTATAATAGCGGGCAATATCAAGACCGTCATAGCCGGCTATACAATAATCTTCCGGTATCCTCATGCCATGCTCAAAGATGGCTTTGCAGGCGCCGATGGCAATGCTGTCTGAGATCGCATATACAGCCGTAAATTCCGGTTTTTCATTTAGAACACGGTTCATCATCCGGTACCCGTTTTCCATGGTATAGCATTCCTCACATTCCTCTGAAAATATAATCAGAGATGGGGAAGGGGTGATGCCGTTATCTAAAAGAGCCTTTTTGTATCCTTCCAAACGGAGGCGGCCGATGCTCTCATCATCAGAAGGAGCAGTCAGGATAAGGATATTTTCATGACCTAGTTTGCATAAATAATCCGTCATTTTGTAGCTTTCCGCGTAGTCATCTACGGATACGCAGGAAAAATCAGGAGATTCACCCAGGTACTCTGTCATTCCAATGGTACTTAACACATAAGGAACGGTTAGCTGTTCCAGTTCTTCCCTGCTGTGGGAAAAGTATCCTCCAAGGAACACGATTCCCCTTGGCTTCTTTTCCTTGATCAGTTCCAAAGCCACATCAACCTCATCCTCCTGCTCATCGACCCTCTGCAGGATGAATGAGTATTTCTTTTTCTGGATCTCCTCCTCGAAGATACGGATCATCTTGCTGAAAAAGGGATTGCCGATCCCTTTGATCAGCACCGCGATGGCCCTGGAATCGGTACGTTTTAAATTTCGCGCGCTGTTATTGGGAATATAGTTGTTTTCCTTAATCACCTGCATGATCATATTCTTTGTCTCTGGATTGATATCCGGATGGTTATTGATGGCCCGGGATACGGTACTCACACCCACCCCGCACAATCTGGCTATATCCTTTATATTAATGGAGTCCATCAGAAATACTCATCTCCTTTCCTCACGCCCTGCCGTATAGCCTGGCAATTTTTCTGCATTTTTCCACAATCTCTTCTGTTATTTCCCCTGAAACCATACGCCATCTCCAGTTTTTCCCCAGTGTGGAAGGCACATTGATCCTGGCCTCCGCACTAAGGCCCAGATAATCCTGCACCGGTACCACCGCCAGCTTGGCCACACTTGCAAGAGCCAGACGAACAAAATCCCAATGGATCTCTTCTCCCGGCGTTCTTCCGTTATTCATATAGTCAATGGAAAGCTGGCGGTCCTCCTGTGACAATTCTTCATACCAGCCCCTGATGGTATTATTATCATGGGTTCCCGTATATACCACGCAGTTCTGTGTGTAGTTATGAGGCAGATAATCGCTTTCTTCTCTGGAATCAAACGCAAACTCCAGCACCTTCATACCTGGGAAGCCCGTATCCTTTACCAGCTTTAAAACCGATGGAGTCAAAAAGCCAAGGTCTTCCGCTATGATATCCAGTGTCCCAAATCGTTCCCGCATCTTATTGAAAATATCAATTCCAGGTCCTTTTTCCCAGGTACCGTGAACGGCATTCTCGCTTCCCGCCGGAATGGAATAATACTCATCAAAGCCCCGGAAATGATCCACTCTCACCACATCGTAAAGGCGGAAGCTGTATTCCATCCGCTTCATCCACCATTCATAGCCTGTTTTTCCATGGTAATCCCAGCGGTAAAGGGGATTTCCCCATAACTGTCCGGTGGCGGAAAAACCGTCTGGCGGACAGCCAGCTACCGCAACAGGTTCGCAGGTTTCATCAAACTGGAACAGTTCCGGATGAAACCAGGAATCCGCGCTGTCAAATGCCACATATATGGGGATGTCACCGATGATCCTGATGCCCTGTTCTCCTGCATAAGACTTTAACCGGCTCCACTGTTCTTCAAATTTCATCTGAAGGAAACCATAAAATCCAATCTCATCTGACAGTTCCTTTTCATACCGGGAAACTGCCTCTTCTTTTCTAAGGCGGATATCCTCATCCCAAGAGATCCAGCTCTTTCCTTTAAAATGATCCTTAACCGCCATGTAAAAGCAGTAACCGGCCGTTTCCTCTCCAAGATGTCTCTCAGGCCCATCTGGCGTATGTCCCTGCTCCTTCCACCGTCCATAAGCCTTTCTCAACAAGGGAAAACGGTTATAATACATTTTCTCATAGTCAATATCTCTCGGGTCATCTCCAAAGTCCACGGCTTCGCATTCCGCTATGGTAAGCAGCCCCTCTGCAGCCAGTTCATCTAAATCAATAAAGTACGGATTTCCCGCAAATGCGGAGAATGACTGGTAAGGAGAGTCCCCATAACCGGTGGGCCCCAGCGGGAGTATCTGCCAGTACTGCTGACCTGCTTTTTTTAATAAATCTATAAATTCATATGCCTCTTTTGAAAATGCCCCGATCCCGTATTTTGACGGAAGGCTTGCAACTGGGAGCAACATACCACATTCCCGCATAATCAGTCTCCTTTTTCTGTTAATACTGCAAACAATGAGCCAATCGCAGACTTTCTAGCCTTTTACCGCACCTGCAGCTACGCCCTTTATGATATATTTCTGACAACTTAAATAAAATACAATAATAGGAAAAATCGCCAGAACCAGCATTGCCATCATGGCTCCCATATCAATGGAACCATATCCGCCTTTTAAGTTCTGAATAACCATTGGTATTGTACCTTTTTCCTGGGGAAGAATCAAGCTTGGAAGTAAATAATCGTTCCAGATCCACATGGCATTTAAGATGGCGACGGTCACTGCCGTAGGCCTTAACATGGGGAATACCACATGAAAATAAGTCTGAATGGGGGAACAGCCGTCGATCATAGCCGCTTCTTCGATTTCAAGGGGAATGGCCTTAACAAAACCGCAGAATAAAAATACCGCCTGCCCGGCTCCAAAGCCCAGGTAAAGAAGCACAAGGCCGTACATGGAGTTTAAATACAAGTCATTTGCTGTCTTTGACATGGTGAACATGACCATCTGGAACGGCACGATCATGGCAAACACAAAAATGTAATATAAGACGTTCGTAAATACGGATTTCACTCTGGTTAAAAACCAGGCTGTCATGGAAGTGAACAGGATAATCGCTGCCACAGAAGCTACCGTAATAAACAAGGATCTGCCAAAAGCCGGGAAAAGCCCTGTTTTTCGTATGCCTTCCACGTAATTGGTAAGCCCTACATAAGTTCCCGCCTTAGGAAGCTGAAACGGCGCATCGCTGATAAACAACTTGCTCTTAAAGGAGTTCATGAAAACCAGTACAATCGGAAATAAAAATGTCAGGGAAAGGACTGCTAATACAGCCGTTAAAAACGCTCCCGTGGTTTTTCCCACTTCCATTTTCTGAGCTTCTATATTTCTTCTCTTTCTGCTCATCAGTTCTCCACCTCCTTACGACGCGTGAATGAAAGCTGGGTCAGGGATATGACCGCAACCATAAGAAAGAACACCGTAGCCTTTGCCTGGCCCACCCCTTCCCAGCCCACTCTGCCGTAAAAGGTATTGTAAATATCAAGGGCCAGCATGCTGGTCTGCCTTCCCGGTCCGCCTGCGGTCAGTGCAAGGTTCTGGTCAAACAGCTTAAAGGAATTTGTCAGGGTCAGAAACAGACAAATGGTAAAGGACGGCATAACCATAGGGATCATGATACGCTTTAAGATCTGGAATCCGGTCGCTCCGTCGATCCTCGCCGCCTCAATCAGTTCTCCCGGAACATTTTGAAGCCCGGCAATGTAAATAATCATCATATACCCGATCAACTGCCAGTTCATCAGGATCACCAGACCCCAAAAGCCGTACTTGGCGTTAAAAGAGAGGGTAACCCCAAATCTTGCAAGAATACCGTTTAACAGTAGCTGCCAGACATAACCTAACACAATGCCGCCGATTAAGTTTGGCATGAAAAATACGGTCCGGAACAGGTTGGTCCCTTTAATTCCTCTTGTGAGGACATAGGCCAGTAAAAACCCCAGGGTATTGATGCTCACTACCGACACAATGGTAAACTTCACGGTAAATACCAGTGCATTGATAAAATTCCGGTCCATAAATATCTTTTTATAATTTGAAATCCCCACCCAGGAGGCATCCTTTACCGTAGTGAATTCCGTAAAGGATAAATAAATACCTATGATAAACGGGTACAGGAATGCAACGGTAAATGCAGCCAGTGTGGGCAGAACAAATATTGGAAAGTACCGTTTCATTGACTTTTGCATAGCAGTTCTCCTTTCTTTTTTACTGTCCATATCTTTGGGACAGGGCCCGCCACGCTTTACAGCATGCGCCGCATCATCGGGCATCGGGATCATAGGTATACCCGTAGGGTATTCTATAAAACTCCTTGATGAGCTGAGGCTGATCGATTTCTTGTATGAAAATGGGTGAGGCATCTCCCCCGCGCTCACCCATTTCCCTTAAAACTACTTTATATTCTTATTTTGTCATAGCTTTTTCGTTTGCCCAATCGGCCTTCATGTCATCGACTACAGCATTCCAGTCTTTTCCGCCCTGAGCGTACTCAAGTAGGGATGCTCCGAAGTTATCCTTAAAGGTCTGGCTTGGGAAGGAGGTAAAGTTCCAGGACACAGAATATAAGTCCTTGTTGTTCATATAGCGGTCGATCTCTTTTGCCAGAGGATCGGTTGGTTTTTCATCTGCTGCAAAGGTATCAAAAGGAGCGATAAAGCCCAGCTTGTTGGTTACATAATCTTTACCTGTGTCAGAAGTGAAGAGCCACTCCAGAAAGTCAAGAGATGCCTGCTGATCCTCTTCCTTTGCCTGGCTGTTGATGGAGAAGAAGTTTTCTGTTCCAATGCAAAGACCCTGCTTTTCCTCACCGCTTACTCCGGTGTAGATAGGAAGGAATTTCACATCTTCTTCCTTAACTGTGTTTCCGTCAACGCCGGACACCTGTCCCCAGCCCCAGTTTCCGTTCTGGACCATGGCAACCTTGCCAAGAGCAAATTCTGCCATGGAATCCTCAACGGTCTTTGCGCCTACCATCTTTGGATCTGTACATGAGTTTTGAATGTATAAGTCAAAAATGTTTTTGTAGTTGTCTGCATACTTAAAGTCAAGGGCATCTTTATCGGATACGCTGTCATCCTTATATTCATAATAAACCGGAAGGTTTGCCAGGTGGGTCTGCCATCTCCAGTCTTCTCCAGGAGCAAAGGAAGTGGAAGCAAACACGCCTTCGATTCCAAGGTCTGCCTTTCTTGCCTGCATATCTTCTACAACTGCTTTGAGAGAATCAAAGGTATTGATATCTTCCATGGATTTTGCCTTTGCGCCATCAAGGGCAAAATACTTCTTCATGATGGCATCATTATAAATAATTCCATAGCCTTCCACTACGTAAGGTATGCCATAGACTCCATCTCCGTCCTTTACAGCCATACCCTTATCAACCAGATGTCCGTAGATTGTGGAATCCTTTAAATCCTTGCAATATTTTGCCCAGGACTTATACCCGATAGGACCGTTGATCTGAAACAGTGTAGGCGGTTCCTTCTTAGCTACCTCAGATTTTAAGGTCTGCTCATAGGTACCTGCTGCCGCGGTCTGTACCTTCATAGGCACACCGGTTTCCTCTGTATACTTGCCCGCAAGTTCCACCCATGTGTCTGCAACTTCTGGCTTAAAGTTCAGATAATAAATCTGTCCTTTGGCCTCTGCCGTATCATCAGCCTTTGCTGCAGTGGTTTCCGCTGCCTGAGTGTTCTGCTCTGCCCCTGATGTCTCATTTTTCTTGTTGGAAGCACAGCCTACCAGTGTTCCCGCTGCCATTGCCGCTGCCAGAGTAAGTACTGCCAGTTTTTTTAGTTTCATAATATCCTCCTTCCGTGCATTTGCACCTTCCGGTTGATGGATCCGTCCACTCAACCCCCAATATTTTCCTGCATGCCTTCCATACAGAAACATGTTCCACCTGCTTATTCCCAGGCTTTATCTTTCCTGATCATTGGATACCAACCTTTTGGTAACGATATCGGTAACGTTTCCAATAACCTTATGGCTATAAGATATCACATTGCACAAAAAAATGCAATAGATTTAGCCAAAATTTCTTTTTTCGTTAAACCATTGCATTTTCATTTCTTTTTTTAGGCATTTTGCACAATTTATTCCATACAATTTGCTTTCTCCCATCGTTTTTTATCCCATATGCCCACTTTTTTCCATAGTCAGATTTTCGTAAATAAAACCTTTGAAATTTGACTTAAATGTTAAGGGAAAAGAAATACTAATTCCTAAATTTTTCCTGTAGAATATAAAATATGAAAAGGAGGAAATAATTATGAAAAAAATGAATAAGCCGCTGGCTGCCGCTCTTATTGCCGCAGCCGTGCTGAGCATGACTGCATGTGCCCAGACAGGGACCGCTTCCGTACCGGGAGCCAACGTAACTACCATTAGCGATAAGGATACCAATACCATACAGGTAAGCAGCACAGAGGGAGTAAAAGTGGTTCCCGATATGGCACAGGTCAATTTTGCAGTGCTCTCTCAGGCCGCAGATCCCAAAACCTGCCAGGAAAAAAACAGCGGGGATACAAGCAATGTCATTGAATTTTTAAAGAAATCCGGAATTGATGAAAAATCCATTCAGACCTCCAGCTACGGCCTTGAGCCTATGTATGACTGGAATAATTCCGGCCAGCAGATCACCGGATATCAGATGCGCACAAGCATTACCGTTTCTGACCTTCCCATTGACCAGGTGGGTACCATGCTTTCTTCCAGCGTAGAAGCAGGCATTAACTGCATTGACAGCGTAAACTATCTTTCCAGCAAATACGATGAAAACTACAGGGATGCCCTTAAAAAGGCTGTTGAAGCCGCTAAAGTCAAAGCAGAGGCAATAGCTGCCGCCAGTGGAGTCACCCTGGATGGAATCGCTCACATTGAAGAAATGAATACCTACCCGAATATCCGCTACTCCACATCTGTGGCAAAAGAAGATGCCGCAGCCGGAGCCAAATCCGTGGTTGTGGAACCAGGACAGATCGGAGTGGAGGCCCAGGTAACAGTGACCTACCGGGTAAAATAAAAAAAAGAAGAGGCGTTCCAGTCTTTCGGAACCGTCTAAAAAAAGTACACCGTATGTCAGATAAAATAATATCTGGCATACGGTGTACTTCACGTTTTTCAAGGATTATTTCAAGGTTATCCTTTTTATCAGGAATGGCGGTTTTCTACCTGCACCTCCATCCGGCTATAGGGAATCTCAATCCCTGCCGCTTCAAATTCAAGCTTTATCTTTTCAAGGATTTCCCATCTGGCCGGCCAGTAATCATCTAAGGAGGTCCAGCCCCGCCCTCCGATGGTAACGGCATTTTCTGTTAAGTCACTAACGAAAATATCTATGGGTTCCTCTTTTAAGATCCCCGTCTGATTACGAAAAATGCTATCCAAAACTTCCTTGGCTTTCTTTAAATCCGAATGATATCCGATTAACACCAGGACATCCAGCCGCCTCTTATCCATGGCGGTCACATTGGTAAGGGGAGAATTGGACAGGGTCCCGTTGGGAATGACCACCTGCTTATTATCTCCAGTGTTTAAAACCGTGTACACAAGTCCAATGGTATGGACTGTGCCTTCCCCATCCCTGGATACGATATAATCCCCTACACGGAACGGCTTCATAAGAAGTATCAGCACCCCACCTGCAAAATTAGCCAGGCTTCCCTGGACTGCCAGACCTACAGCAATACTTGCAGACCCCAGCAAAGCCACGATGGAAGCCGAATTCACTCCTATCTGCCCTGCTACGATAAAAGCAAGCAGACAGTACATGGTGGCGTTTAAAACGGACAGTAGGAACTTTCTTAAGCTTACCTCCATATCCACCCTCTTAAAAGAGCGGTTCAGCATACGATTAAAGAACTTAATAATCCTGGAGCCAACGAAAAAAATCACCAGGGCAATGAGGAGCTTTATCCCGAACGCTATGAGCTCGGGAGCCCAGCCCTTTAAGGTTTCCAGCACGACATTGGGCCTTAACTGGTTTAAGTTTTCCTGTACCTCCTGCTGCAAATCTGCCAGAGACTCCCCCGGAAGTACACTGTCTGCCAGGGATTCTCCAAGAAGTACACTGGAAACCATATAGAATATCATTTCATAACCTCCTGATCCTTTTTTATTATGAATGAATCAGCTGAATATCAAGAACTTTACACTTGATTCACAGATCCTGGGCTAAAAGCTATTTTCCTTCAGCCTTTGCTTTTTCAGTATATGCAGGCTTTCTGGTCTTCTTCCCTGCCAAAGCAGGCTTCTTTTTTTCGGGGGTACAGGTAAAGACCATGATGCTTAAGGGAGCCACGGTTATTTCTATAGAATCCGGCCTTTCATCCGCCTCCTTTTTCTTAGAGGTTTTTGCCCTTGGATTTATCCGGCCCTGTCCTCCGAAGGCCTTGTCATCACTGTTTAATATTTCCTTATATTTTCCCTCAAACGGAACCCCTACCGGATATTTCTCGTGGTACATTGTATCAAAATTACATAGGAAGAGAACAGTCTCCTCCTTTTTCTTTGTCTTTCTTAAAAAGCATACAATGCTGTCTTTCGAATCCGTGCATTCCACCCACTCGAAGCCGTCCGGATCATAATCCAGATGGTACAGGGCCGGCTGGCTCTTATAAAGATGGTTCAAAGCCTTTACGTAATCCTGCGTCTGCTTATGAAGGGGATATTTTAGGATCTCCCAATCTAGACTTTTATTTTCATTCCATTCACTCACCTGAGCAAAATCCTGGCCCATGAACAAAAGCTTTTTACCGGGATGTCCTACCATAAAACCGTAAGCAGCCTTTAAATTCGCTGCCTTTTCCTCCAGGGTTTCTCCCGGCATCTTGCCCAGCATGGAACCTTTTCCATGAACCACCTCATCGTGGGAAAATACAAGGATAAAATCTTCGCTGTATGCATAAAGCATGCTGGAGGTCATCTCTCCATAATGGTGTTTTCTGAAGTAAGGATCATATTGCATATAACCGGTAAAATCATTCATCCAGCCCATGTTCCATTTATAGTCAAAGCCCAGGCCTTCGTTCTTTACATCAGCCGTGATCCGGGGCCATGCCGTGGATTCCTCCGCTATCATTACCGCCCCATCTTTTCGGCCCTTGAATATGGAATTCAGATGTTTCAGGAACTCGACAGCTTCCAGGTTTTCATGACCGCCGTAAATATTGGGAATCCATTCCCCCGGGTTTTTTCCGTAGTCTAAGTACAGCATGGAAGCTACCGCATCCATACGGATTCCATCCGCATGGTACTTGTCCGCCCAGAAAAGAGCATTGGCGATAAGGAAGTTGCTGACGCCTGGCCTGCCGTAATTATAAATCAAAGTTCCCCAATGGGGATGTGCCCCTTGTCTTGGGTCCTTATGCTCATAAACACAGGTTCCGTCAAAGCTGGCAAGCCCAAAACTGTCCCTGGGGAAATGAGCCGGAACCCAGTCTAAAATCACACCGATGCCCTGCTTATGCATGTAATCCATGAAATACATAAAATCATCCGGCGTTCCGTAACGGCTGGTGGGCGCATAATACCCGGTCACCTGATATCCCCAGGAGGCATCCAGGGGATGTTCCATAATAGGAAGAAGTTCCACGTGAGTGTACCCCATATCCTTTACATATTCCGCCAGCTTTTCTGCTATTTCACGATAATGATAGAATTCGGAACCAGCAATGGCAGCTCCGCTTTCATCAAGCTCCACTTCCTTCCGGAACCAGGAACCTAAGTGCACCTCATAAATAGACATGGGACTTTGTTTGGAATCAGACCCTGCCCGCTTTTTCAGCCATTCCTGATCACTCCAGGAATACTGGTTAATATCCCAGACCACGGAAGCATTGTCAGGACGCAGCTCACAGTAATTGGCGTAGGGATCGCTTTTAAGCTGGGGTGTCCCGTTTTTATGCTTTATCTCATACTTATATATCGCTCCTGCCTTTAAGCCTGGTATAAATAATTCAAAAATGCCGGAATCACCCAGCCTCCTCATCTGATGACGCCTGCCATCCCACAGGTTAAAGTCTCCAACCACACTGACACGCATGGCACAGGGAGCCCACACAGAAAAGTATACCCCTTCTGATCCGCCCGCAGACATGGGGTGCGCCCCCATTTTTTCATAGATGCTGTAGTGAATTCCGGATTCAAACTTTTTGATGTCTTCCGACTTATAAAAGGCTGAAAAGGAATAGGGATCCAGACATTCTTCTGATGTCCCATTATCGTAAGTAACCAACAAGGTATAAGCCGCTGTGGTTTTACGTGGTATAAGAGCCGCAAAAAAACCGGCTTTATCCGCTAACTCCATAGGGTATTCCTTACCGCTTTCCCTAAACCGGATGATTACCGATTCAGCCGTAGGAATAAATGCCTGGATAAGCAGCCCCTGCTCTGTTACGTGCGGGCCAAGAATCTCGTGGGGATTCGATGCTTCTGAATATACAATCTCTTCAATGCCTGCCCAATCCATCAAATCATACAATTTACCATCCATACATGACTCCTCCTGGTCCCTCTTTATGGAAATATTTTATCACCAGGTCTTGTAATTTTCAAGAGTCTGCCAGGAATTGGGGCTTATTTGAGCCTTGCGTAAGCCAGCATTAAATCAACCATTCTGCCATAGCTGTTAACACCATCGGTCTGGCTGTTGAGTTTTAAATAAGTATCATTCATCCGGTGGGAAACCTCGGCAGTCTTTCCCTCGTATTTCCCCCAGAATTCATTGTTATTTCTTAAATCATCCCATGCCTTTTCACTAAGCTGTCCGCAGATTTCTGCGTATGCTTCCCGGTCTGCTTTTGCCAGGGCATTGGTAGCGTAAACCCAGCCGGTTAAGTACCCACTGTAGCGGAATGCATCAACCTCAGATCCAATGCAGGCCAGATAGCCGATGAAATTGGCCTCATCCTCTCTCATGAACCCTCTTAGGTGGGACAGCTCATGGCAAACCGTATGGGGAATGTTGTAATCCGGCATGGACCGGTTATAAGTGGCCTCAACAGTAAAAGGGGAATACTGGCCGCAAAGCTGCTGGACGGAAAAAAAGTAAGACCATAGGAGGGGCTTTGGAGGCGGGTAATAGCCTGCCAGCTCAGGATAAGCCTCTCCCAGTCTTTTCATGGCTTTTACACTTTCCTTTTCCAGGCTTTTTAAGTCTATTTCTTTCGCTATGTCTCCGCACATACGATTAACTTCATCTGTAAGTTCTCGGCAGAGGCGCTCCAGTTCCTCAACGGAAGACTTTCTCATATCCAGCCCTGAATAGCTGGAAAACGGCTTCCGGTAATAGTTGATACCACAGTTAAACGTAAACAGTAAAAATAGGCCGGTAACGAGTAACACGGCTCTTATGAGAATCTTCTTCCTCTCCTTTCGGTGGACGAAGACGTAGAAAAAAGCGTACAAAATAAGCAGGTAAGTGCAAACCTCCACAAGGGCAAAGGGAAATACCCCGGACAGCCCTCCAATGCTTCCTACTATAAACCGGTAAACACGCCTGGCATACCAGTCCCCAAAACCCGGAACCTTTCTTGCCAGTATCTGAAACAGTGTTGAAACTGCAAACATTAACGAAGAAGCTGCAATAAGCGTTCTATCCTGATTCCGGCATTTCCCTCCCATGATCCGGCTCCCCCTAGTGTGATTTTTTTATCTTAAAACCATGTTATCATGATTTTATGGACAATCCATAGAGTATTTGTGAATATTTTCTTACCATTTTGTAAAACCCCTTGCGTTATAAATCAATCTCATTTAAACTCTGTAATGGAACCATCATGAAGGAAAAGAAGAGAGATCATATGAAAAAGAACGATAACATGCTAAAAGAACGGGAACCGTTCAGCTGGAGGGAAGAAATCATCAGTTGGATCAAGATCATCATTACCGCCGCTGTCATTGCATTTTTACTCAATAATTTCATCATCGCAAACAGCAGGGTACCCAGCGGATCCATGGAAAAGACCATTATGACAGGAGACCGGGTCATTGGCTCCAGGCTATCCTATTATTTTGGCGATCCGAAGCGGGGAGATATCGCCATCTTCCATTTCCCTGATGACCCTACCGGAAAAACCTATTACGTAAAACGTGTCATCGGCCTTCCAGGCGACATCATCGATATCCGGGACGGAAAAGTTTACATCAATAATTCCGAGACGCCTCTTGAAGAGCCTTATCTTCCGGAGCCCATGGAACCGGAGCCTGACGCCCATTATGAAGTGCCGGAAGACTGTTACTTCATGCTTGGAGACAACCGGAATTTCTCCGCAGATGCAAGAAGGTGGAAACATAAATTTGTGGAAAAGGATAAGATCATCGCAAAGGTCCTGTTCCGGTATTTCCCTTCCATAAAAAATATTGAATAAAGTAAAAACGCAGGCTGGAGCTGCTACCCCGCCTGCGTTTTTATATTTTTTACCACTGGTAATATTTGACCAGAGCCTGTGTTCCTTCCTCTTCATGACCAGTAGCAGCCATGGATTCATACATGGAAAGCACGTGGCCAAGCACTCCAAGCCGGATACCTGCACCCTCCGCCTCCTCGGCTGCAAGTTTCATATCTTTGATAAAATGCTTGATAAAGAATCCTGGTGCAAAGTCTCCGGAAAGGATCCTGGGAGCCATTACATTTAACTGGGCACTTCCAGCCGCACCGGTAGCGATAGAATCCACCATGGTATCTACATCAAGACCATTGGCCTTTGCATAAACCATTGCCTCACAGACGCCTGAGAGGGCTCCTGCAATGGCGATCTGGTTGCACATTTTGGTGTGCTGTCCGTTTCCGGCCTTTCCTTCAAAACGGATGGCTTTTCCCATTGCCTCAAAAACTGGGAGGCAGCGGTCATAAGCGTCTCTGTCTCCTCCTGCCAGTATGGTAAGAGTTCCTTCCCTTGCGCCAGTATCTCCTCCTGTCACCGGGGCATCCAGGGCTTTTAGCCCTGCCTGTTTTGCTTCTTCATAAATCCGTACCGCAAGCTTGGGACTGGTGGTTGTCATGTCAATCAAGCAGGTTCCCTCGTCTGCGTTTGCGATAATTCCATTTTCCCCGAAATAGACCTCTTCCACATCCTGCGGATACCCAACGATGGTGATAACCGCATCTCTTCCTTTGGAGCAGGCCTTCACATCTTCGCACCATATGGCTCCTTCAGAAAGGATATCTTCTGCCTTGCTCTTGGTTCTTGAATATACCGCTACCTCATATCCGGCCTTCATCAGATTGCGTACCATGGACTTTCCCATAATTCCAATTCCAATAAATCCTATCTTTTTCATTGGTTTCCCCCTTCGCAATACAAATTTATTCGTTTCTTTTTTCGATATCCATTACCATATCCACACGGCGCTGGTGCCTTCCGCCCTCATACTTTGCATCCAGCCATTCTTCTGTGATCATCTTTGCCATCTCCTGGCCGATGACACGGGCTCCAAAGCAGAGCACATTGGAATCATTGTGCATTCTGGAAAGCTTTGCAGTATAAGGTTCGCTGCAGACGCAGGCCCGGATTCCCCTGACCTTGTTGCAGGCAAGGGAGATTCCCACTCCTGTTCCGCAGATGGCGATTCCCAGATCAGCCTCTCCGTCTGCAACTGCGCGTCCAACTTTTTCACCATATTCCGGATAATCGCAGCTTTCTGTGGAATTGGTTCCAAAGTCGATCACTTCATATCCCTTGCTCTCTACAAATTCCATGATGTAATTCTTCATTTCTATGGCCGTATGGTCATTTCCCATTGCAATCTTCATCATCATTCTCCTGTCATTCTGTCATTGCCGGCTGTACATACAGACGTGTTCGTCCGGCTCATTGCCCGTGTAAAATATATCCGGCATTTAACATATCATAAATGCCGGATTTTATCAAGTTTCTAAGCTTCCTTCTCCTTCCCCTGCCGTCTGCCGGCCATAAAAGGTAAGGATCCTGTCCATTCTGGATGCCATGTTGGCAAGCAGTAAGTCTGCCGTGGTAAGTGCTGCCATAGCTTCCACTACTACCACTGCACGAGGAACAACGATAGGGTCATGGCGCCCCTTGATTTGGATCTCTGTTTCCTCCCCCAGTCGCGTCACGGTTTTCTGGGACTGTGCCACAGACGGTGTAGGCTTAAATGCAGCGCGGAGAACCACCTGGGAACCATCGCTGATCCCTCCAAGAATTCCCCCTGCATGGTTGGTGATCTTCTCCACTCCCCCATTAGGTCCCTTACAAAAGCCATCGTTATTCTGGGATCCCAGGGCGCGGGCGGCCCCAAAGCCATCACCGATCTCAAAGCCCTTGACCGCTCCGATGGACATGACCGCCTTTGCAAGAGCTGCATCATACTTTTCAAATACCGGATCGCCGATTCCGGCCGGAACACCGTCAATGACGCATTCCACCACGCCTCCCACAGAGTCCAGCTTTCCCATCATCTCTTCTAAGTATTCGCAGGCAAGAGCCGCTGTTTCCTTATCAGGCATGAAAAGTTGGTTATTATCCCGCTCTTTTATACTGAACTGCTCTGCCTTTACCTCATAAGGCCCGACGGATCTGGTGTAAGCGGTCACAGTAATTCCAAGACTCTTTAAAAAGCAGGCAGCAACAGCGCCGGCCGCCACTCTTCCAATAGTCTCCCTCCCGGAGGAACGGCCGCCTCCCCGGTAATCCCTGATCCCGTATTTTTCATCAAAGGAAAAATCTGCATGGCCCGGACGGTAAACCTCCATTAAGTTTCCGTAATCCCTGGAGCGCTGGTCTGTATTCCAGATCACCATGGAAATGGGAGTTCCCGTTGTCTTTCCCTCAAAAACTCCGGACAGGATCTCCACCTGATCGGCCTCCTGGCGCTTTGTGGTGAATTTGTTCTGCCCCGGTTTTCTCCGGTCCAAGTATTCCTGGATATCCGCCTCTTCAAGTTTAAGACCTGCCGGACAGCCGTCTAGCACAACGCCGATGGCTTTTCCATGAGATTCCCCCCAGGTTGTTACCTTCCATATTGTCCCCAGTGTTGATCCTGCCATGTATGTCTCTCCTTTCCTCTTCCCTGCCCATGTCTTCCGGGCGTAGAGGTATGCCTTCAAGGTGTTTTAATTGTCTACTTTTACGATCACGCAGCTGTTTGGTTCATTGACCTTAAGTTCCTTGCCGTTCATGACAAGAAGCCCTTTCTTATAATCAACCGTGAAAAATGTGATACTGCCGGTTTCATGGTTGATGGAAGCGATATGCTTATCATCCGGAAAAACGCAGATATCCTTGGGAAAGCTGCCGCTTATGGGAAGACAGCATAAGGCTTCTAAAAGCCCTGTTTCCTTATCCCGCTCATAAACCGTAACAGAATTGTCCCCCGCGTTGCCGCAGAATAAATGCCTTTCATCATTGGATATGCGCATGGAGCATGCCGCAGTAAGCTGGCTCTGCTTTGGTCCGGCAGTGAGAACCGTCTGGATCTTCTCAATCTTTGGCTGTCGCTCTCCTGTCTCATAGGTGAACACATCGATCACATTCTTTAACTCTGAAATAAGATAGAAAAATCTTCCGTCAGAACTGAAACGAAAGCATTTGGGAGCGGATTCCAGATCGCAGTGCAGGACATCCACCAGTACCATTTCTTCATCATGCTCATTAAAACGGTAAATCTTAACCTGATCTATTCCCAGATCAGCTACCATGATAAATTTTCCGTCAGGAGTTCTTCTGGAACAGCTCACGTGGGGACGGAAGTTTCTTTCTGCCACACTGCCAAGGCCCTTATGGTACACTCCGGTCACGATCTCACCTACGGAGCCATCCTCATTCAGCCGAAGCACCGTGGACTTTCCATCATGGTATCCAGATACAAAGATATACCTGTCCTCTGCATCGGTAGACAGATGGCAGCCCCTCATTCCCTTAATATTCGCTGAATTAAGTCTTGTTATCGCCCCATTCTCATGAATGCGGAAGGATACGATTCCTTCATCCGCGATGGAGTACAGCGTCTTCCCATCATTAGAAGCAATTACATAGGAAGAATTATCAACTTCCACCTCGCATCTTGGAATAAAACGGCCCTCTTCCACATCAACATCGTATACAGTAATCCCCTTTGCCTGTCCGTTGTAGGAATAAGAACCTACATAAGCCATATACTTGCCCTTCATCATACATATCCTCCTGAAATCTTCCCTGGCATGATCCCCTGAATAAAGGCAAATTTATGCGCTGCCTGAATCCGGAAAATCAGCCGTTCGACGCGCTGTCTGGCGAATCGAACTTCGTTGTACAAACTAAAACTATCATATCATAAATTTCATTGTTTGTTAAGGAAAAAGTTCCTTAAAAACTATTGACATACAATGAAAAAACAGTATAATGTATTTTGCTGCCTGTTTATCATTACTAAACTTTTTAGTTATATTTATCGTCAGTTAGTATAGGTAAACTTTCAGCTTAACATAAACATAAAGGAGGAGCATATGGATATCGGTACAAAACTAAAAGAGCTTCGGGTCTTAAAGGGGCTTACTCAGGAAGAACTGGCTGACCGCGCAGAGCTGTCAAAGGGGTTCATATCCCAGCTGGAAAGGGATTTAACGTCCCCCTCCATTGCTACCCTTTTGGATATTTTACAATGCCTTGGAACCTCTGTCGGCGAGTTCTTCAATGAGAGCCCGGAAGAACAGATCGTTTTCGGAAAATCTGATTACTTTGAGAAACACGATGCAGAGCTTAAGAATGATATCAAATGGATCATTCCCAATGCGCAGAAAAACATGATGGAGCCGATCCTTCTCACCCTGGAAGCCGGCGGAGAAACTTATCCTGACAATCCTCATGAGGGAGAGGAATTCGGCTACGTGCTGCAGGGTAATATTTCCATCCATATAGGAAACAAAACATATAAAGCAAAAAAAGGGGAATCCTTTTACTTTGTATCAGACAAAAAACATTACTTAAGCAGCAAGGCCGGCGCTACTCTCATATGGGTAAGCTCCCCGCCGAGCTTTTAACAGGAGGATAAAGGGACATGGGTCAGCCATTAATTGATTTAAGGAATATTACAAAAAGCTTTGACGGTACCATGGTACTGGATGATTTAAACCTCTCGGTAAAGGAGAACGCATTTGTTACCCTGCTAGGACCCAGCGGATGCGGCAAGACTACAACCCTTCGGATCATCGGCGGCTTTGAAAGCCCTGACAAAGGGCAGGTGATTTTTGAAGGACAGGACATCACCAGCCTGCCTCCCAACAAGCGGCAGCTGAATACTGTATTCCAGAAATACGCTTTGTTTAACCACATGTCCATTTCAGAAAACATCGCCTTTGGCCTGAAAATCAAAAATAAACCGAAAGCCTATATACAGGATAAGATTAAATATGCCTTAAAGCTGGTCAACTTAGACGGCTTTGAAAACCGCACGGTAAGCTCCTTAAGCGGCGGCCAGCAGCAGCGGATCGCCATCGCCAGGGCAATCGTAAACGAACCAAGGGTCCTTCTCCTTGACGAGCCTTTGGGAGCTTTGGACTTAAAGCTCCGCCAGGATATGCAGTATGAGCTGATCCGTCTGAAAAATGAGCTG
>DEYX01000219.1 GCA_002365025.1 Hungatella sp. UBA3147
CCACACCGGGAATGTTCTTATATAGTATCCGTCCCCCAGCTCAATGCCCTGTTTCAGCTGTTCCACGTAATTGACCCGTTCTCTTTCATAATCAACCTTTGGGTGCACCACATGGAAGGCTTCCTGGTCCTCTGCCTCGCTGATGTGATGGATTCCGGCCGGCAGCATGCCATAGGGAGCCGTATATTTCTGAAGGCCTTTTAAATACTCCCCATGGAGCTTTAAGCCTTCTTCCCACACAAACTTATTTTCATGCTCTGCAAGCGCACCGCATACCTCTGCCAGTGCCATGGCAAAAACCTGATCCCTCGCCTGATGGGAGAAATGGACAATATGGGATTTGCTTTCATCCCTGCAGAAGAATCCCCTCATGGGCAGGTCATTTCTGGTTTCCTGGCAGGAGATCACCTTATCTGCATACTCGGCAGCCTTATCATAAAAATAGCTGTCTCCGGTAATTTTGTATATCCTGGCCGCAGCCCATGCTGCAACAGCATAGTATTGGGAAAGGCTGGAGCCTGCCGTATGTTCCAGTAGATGATACGGTCCTTCCACCCCAACTTCCCGGAACCTCTCATCGGCAAAACGGAAATCTTCTTTCGCTGCATCTACGCACTTCCATGCCAGCTCCCGGTCCAGTTCCTTAAAGGCTTCTCCGGCACCGGCTTCTACCGCAGCAAAAACAAAGTTTTCAAAGGAACGGTTATGAACATCTGCTTCACAATCGTCCATATTTCCGATGAAGTTGTCGGTCCATCTGCGGATGGCCGCATGGGATGCACGGTAGCCGTCTCCAAAACGCATACGAAGCACAAAGTCCAGTCCCCAGTTGGCTTCTTCCATCATTCTGCCAAACAGCATTGGATCAGAATCCTTCACCTTCCCTGCGGAAGCGATCATAGCATCTAAAATCTCTGCCGTCTGCATGGTCTGCTGGGAAACATCTGCAGCATCGTGCCAGCCTCCAGCATAAACCAATTTCACCCCGTTGTGTTCTGCGATCACATCCTGATGGCAGGTTCCATGACAGTTAGGAACCGGGTAGCCGCACCGCTCACAGTACATGAAATTGGTCAGCTTCCACAGAGTACTTTCCAGGACGTCATTTCCTATGATAAACCGCTCACTTACCGTATTTCCAAACCGGATTCTGTATGTACCTTCGGTTTTTAAGTCCGAAAAATCCAATACCCCGAAGCTTCCCAGGTGGTTTTCCACCTTCTCAATCTGCCCGCGGTATGCTGCTACTTCCTCTAAGCCGTCTTCTTCTTTCACGATTTCAAACTCTTTGGCTGAGGTATTGGCAATTGCGGTTTTTCTCCCGTCTGTAAAGTAACCGGTTGTAGAATATACTACTTCCTCTTCCTCACACTGCCAACCATGAACGACTCCTGGTTTTACCTCCTGAAGCTGGATATCACAGAGTTCAAATCTCATGTCATCGCCAGTGCTCACTTCCTTGCCATAGCGGTGAATGTTAAATGAAATTTCCTCGATTGCATCATGGGCAATGGAATCGATCTCCCAGGTACAGGTATTCCATTCATTATTTTTCAGATTGATGGCATTAAAGCCTTCTCTCGAATAGACATCCGGTATCTTGGTTATCCCATTATTGACGAATCCTACACGCACGATTGGACTGTGAAGGCCGGGGCAAATAGGACGGATTTTAAACCATATCCGGTTTCCTTTTCCAAGTTCCAGCCCCTTCACATTCAGCCTTGCAATATAGCTTCCAAAAGTGGCATAAAGCCCTGCTGCCGCATCGTTTGCCCTGACTTCATTATCCGGCCAGTGGTCCGCCCGTGACTTTGTTTCCAGGCACAATATGTTACCACCTTTTACCTGAACTTCTCCCTCACCGTCAAAGCTCCATGGCTCCAGGCTGGTTCCATCCCATAAATTCACAGAGGACAAAACCGGTTTTTTCAAATGATAGGTCTCCATGCTTTTATCGTACTCCGGTTTTAAGGGGTAATGTACGTATAATGACTCTATTAAATTTTTTTCAAATTGACGATCCATTTTTATCCCTCACCAAAAGATTATTCTTCAATTTCAAATATAGCTTCCGTCTCAACAGGAATATTTCCAGGCAAAACGTTGACGCCTATGGCTGAACGGGCCGGTACATTCTCCTGTCCTAAAAGCTGTAACAGTAATTCACTTCCTCCATTAGCCACAGCCGGCTGCTCATAGAAGGTATCCGCACTTGCCACAAAGGTAAGAATTTTAATTGCACGCTTTACCCGGTTCAAATCCCCGATTTTATCCTGTAACACTGCAAGAACATTTAACATGGCATCTCTGGAAAAGGTTTTTCCTTCTTCTGTGGTAAATTCATTTCCAAGCTTTCCACGAATCCCTTCTTCTCCGATCACCGGCCCGCAGCCTGATATGTATACCAGGTTGTTTCCAAATTCCTGGCATGGGGCATATACTCCCCCTTTAGGCGGAGCTGCCGGGATCTCCAAATTAAGTTCTTTCAGTTTTTCATAAATATTCATGTCTGCTTCCTTCTTTCCTTTTTTTGCCCGGCTTCTCAGGGCATATAAGTATGCCTGGAAGGGGGTTCCTTCTATTTATTTAAAGCCCTTTCTTAACAGCTTCCCACTGGTGCGGTCCACAAGAATGCCGTCTGTCAGCACCTGTTTTCCTCCAACCAGCACCAGGTCCATGCCCGTACACGGGTCATGCTTTCCGGTGTAATCTGCATGATCTAAGAAACTCTCCGGCCGAAATACCAGCACATCTGCCTGGTATCCGGGCCTTAAAAGCCCCCTGTCCTCCAGGCCCATCCGTTTTGCAGGCTGATAGGTCATCTTACTGATGGCCTGCTCCATGGACAGTACCTTTCGCTTTATAACAAAATCATTTAAAAATCTGGCAGTCGTCCCGAGGAGGCGGGGATGGGCGTTCTTTCCGTCACCGCCGTACAAGGAGTCAGAAATCAATAAGGTAAAGGGGAGTCGGGCCACCGCATCCACATCCTGCTGTGACATGCTTAACACAATAATTCCCACTTTCCCATTTTCCTCCACAAGTAAGTCTGCCACAAGATCGGAAGGCTCTTCATATCCAAGCGCTTCCGCCAGCGTTCCAATTGTCTGTCCCTGCATAAATGTATTTTTCTCAAGGGTGACGGAGCTGATGATGATCCGGTCCCAGCCAATGCTTTCCGACATATTATCCCAGCCCTGATGAACCTTATGTAACTCCGAGCGCAGCCTCTGCTTCCCCTCTGGGCCTGATAAGACTTTTACCATAGCCTCGAAGGATTCTTCCATAATGGTTGGCGGAAGCAGGGACTGGAGTGTGGTAGAGCCGCCGTCATAGGGATAAAAATCTGCAGTAACATCCTGACCTGATTCCCTGGCCTGTTCAATCCTCTGAATCGCCTCAAATATCTTGCGGTTCCAGTTCTTGATTCCTGTTGATTTCAAATGGCTGATATTTAAGGGGACTCCTGCCTTTGCCGCCACATCGATCACTTCTTCCACCGACTCCACCAGGCTGTCTCCCTCTCCCCGGATATGGGTACAGAGAATGCCGCCATTTCCGGCAACTGCCTTTACAACTGCCGTAAGCTCCTCCCTGTTTGAATAGCATTCCGGCTGATACATGATTCCCAGCGTAATTCCAAAGGCGCCCTGGACCAATGCATCTTTTACATACTCCTGAGCCTTTTTGAGTTCTTCTTCCGTATATGCCTTGCTTCCAAACCCCTTTAAAGCTACCTTGATGCTGTCCGAAGCCGCAAAAAATCCCATGTTGAGGGGTAGGTCCGCAGCTTCCAGTGCTTTCCTGTAATCTTCATAGGTTTCAAAGGCCAGATCATCAGGAAGTCTTCCGATTACCGGCTCCAGATAATCATATAATTCCTTCCTCCGCGAAGGAACCGAAGGCACAGGTGCAAGACCGCAGTTTCCCACAAAGGTAGTGGTGATCCCCTGGGCCAGCTCTATTTCCCCAAAATGAGGATTGGTATAAGGCGCAATGTCACAATGCCGGTGTATGTCAATGAAACCGGGAGTTACCGCCTTCCCGGAAGCATTGATTACCTGGGCGCCTTCCTGTTCAATATCCGGGGCAATTTTAATAATTTTTTCCCCCTCTATCAGGATATCGCTCTGATATGGCAGTTCTCCGCTTCCGTCATAAATCAGTCCGTTTTTAATCAGAATATAACTCATATCAGCATCCCTCTTGCATCTACTTTTTGTTTTCTGAGAGAACCATTTTCCAGAATGTAAACAGAATTCTGCATATTGACAGCCGTACATACATGGATAGGGATCAGAGACAAAACCTGACCTACATGCAGCCCGGTCTCCCCATTAATTGCTGTGATGATCCCATGTTCTTCATTCATCCGTGACAGCTTAAGATTGTCATCTCCTTCCACCACTGCATATCCGGGATAGTAAAACGGAGGCTGCCCTGGAACCACATCCGTTGGAAAGCACTTGGTTCCTCCGTCCACCACGGCATATTCTGAATGCTGGCAGCTGACTACCGTCGCATAGAACCGGACAGCGATCTCACTGATATCGGCTACTTTTTCCTTGGTCAGCATAAAATCATCAAAAATATAGGTGCCAGGGCGGATCTCATTTACCATTCCCGTCTGCGCAACTTTAACACCGGTAGGGGATGAACCGGCACTTATGTCCTGTATCTCTACTCCCGCATCTTTCAACAGCCTGGCAGTTTCAGCCATCATGTTTCCTTCTTCCTCGGCAGCCAGCAGATTGTCCTCCGTTGGTTTGCCGGAAAGGATCAGGCTCTTAAACGTAAATATACCTGTAAGGTTTAAATGCTTCATCTGCTTAATGGCCAGGGCCAGCTCCACCGCCCGGTCCATGGGCACTCCCGTGCGTCCGGCTCCCGTATCGATCTCCATACGGACTTCCAGGATCATATCCTGATCAGAAGCTGCCTGATTCAGCGCCTTAGCACCTTCCAGGCTGTCAATGGTCAAAATAAGCCTTTTGATCCTTTTTGCCAGTGAAATCGCTCTCTGGATCCGGAAATTTCCCACCATAGGATAAGCAATGAAAATATCCTCCATGCCTCCGTCAGCCATGACCTCAGCTTCACTTACCTTGGCACAGGTGATCCCGCTTGCACCGGCCTTCATCTGCATTTCGGCAAATAAGGGCATTTTATGGGTCTTGATATGAGGACGCAGCCGGCAGCCGGCTTGATCCGCTGCTCCCTGCATCCTTCTTATATTTTTTTCCGCCAGATCCACATCAATAACCAGACATGGTGTCTCTAACTGTTGTATCTGTTCCTGCGTAAGTCCCATCTTTATCTCCTCCCTCCTCAGCTTTCATAGCTGTCAGCCACACTCCGCACCACCAGGTTTTCTTTCACCAGGTCCGGGCTCATCTGGTCTTTAAAGTCTTTTTTGCTTACGCGAACCGTAACGCCTTCCGGCGAAGTAATATCAAAAAAGTTATCAGAGAAAATAACATCAAAATCTTTAAAATAAAGCTCAACATACTGGCAGAAACAGGAAGCTTTCACCGTAATATCAAAGCTATGCTCTGACTCTGAAACCGAAACATCATAAGCCGGGGCATTATAATTAAAATGCTTTGGTTTTACAAACAGAACCGTCCGTTCCGTAAGAAGTTCTTCTCCCCTGTATAGTCGGAATACAGAAAAAACAGAAGAACAAAGGGCTTCATCATCGGTCCATGGGGAAAAATCTGTTTCCATGCACTTTAACACCGACAACGCAGGCAATTCCCCTTCCCATGCCTCTTTCCACAACACCTGGAACTTATGATCTTTAAGGAAAATTTCCGCTCTGCACTGCTGTACCTCCCTGGTATCATTATGAACGTAACAGGAAACATGAGGAGAGAGTTCCTTCTCTTCTCCGATGGAAATGGTAAGGGGCGCATAAAACCTGCGCGCTCCGTAATGGAGCGCTTTCCAGCGTCCATAATAGTCAATGCTCGCCCAGGAGGCCACCGGCCAGCAGTCATTAAGCTGCCAGTAGAGGGAACCCATGCATTGACCTCGTTTTCTTCTCCAGTGTTCTACGCCATACTCAATAGCCTTTAACTGAAGAATCTGGGAGATATATGCCAGAGAATCCGTATCCTTAGGATATAGGAAGTAATCTGCTATGTAGTTTAAAATCTTCCCGTTAGCCGCCGGGTTTTTCTGGTGGGATTCCATGACCCTGCTGAAAATATTCCGGTCCTCTGGCAGGGTAAAGGAGGCTATTGTTTTGCTGTGTGGAAATGATTGGAAACCGTATTCTGAGCAAAAACTGAAATCTCCATATTCCGTAAACGGCTTTCCTGAATGCCAGACCTCCCAGTAATGCTGATCCCCCCGGTTGGTCGCGTTGGGATTGTCAAAGGCTCCTCCTGAGGACGGAGAAGATGGCCAGAAAAAGGTAGTGTCATCACAGTCTTTAATTGCCCGGGGAAGAATATATTCAAAGATTTTTGTATAGTCTGCTTTATATCTGGGGTGATGGCCTTTCAGCCTTGCCCACTCATCTGCCCAGCCCCATTCCATTTCATTATTTCCGCACCACAGGGCCAGACAAGCATGGTGCCTTAAACGGCGGACATTGTCCTTTGTTTCTTCTATAATGTCCTCTTCAAAAGGTTCGTTTAATGCATAGACATTGCATCCAAACATCAGGTCCTGCCAGATTAATATTCCTTCTTCATCGCATTTATCATAGAAATAGTCATCAGGGTAATAACCTCCGCCCCAGACTCTTAAGCAATTGAAGTTTGCGGCAGCACAGTCTTCGATCAGCCGTGCAGTCCTCTCCTTCGACACCCTTGTTAAAATATTATCTTCCGGAATATAATTCGCTCCCATTG
>DEYX01000105.1 GCA_002365025.1 Hungatella sp. UBA3147
AAAAATTATATGCCTGCAGTGATTGCCGCTCTTGTTATGGCGGCAATCGGAACGGTGCTGCAAATCATTGGTCCGGATAAACTGAAAGACATGACCAACGAGATCATGAAAGGATTACCTTCGTTGATCAATGGCGTTCCGGTCGCTGGTGCGATTGATTTTGACGCAGTAAAAAGAATTGCCTTACTGTTGGTATCATTTTACGCAGGTTCAGCGCTCCTCAACTTTATTCAAAGTTTTATGATGGCAACTGTAACACAAAGAATCAGCAAAAATATGCGTACCGGTATATCACAAAAAATCAATAAACTGCCTTTGAAATATTTTGACCGGGTAAGCTATGGCGATATTCTCAGCAGGGTGACCAATGACGTGGATACCATCGGCCAGACCATGAACCAAAGCATCGGAAATCTGGTTACATCCATTACCATGTTTGTGGGTACAGCAATTATGATGTTCTACAATAACTGGATTATGGCGTTAACTGCCGTAGGATCGAGTGTTTTTGGGTTTGTTATCATGGGTGTTATCATGTCAAAATCGCAGAAATATTTCGTTCAGCAGCAAGAAGATCTGGGTATCGCTAATGGTCATATTGAAGAAGTTTATTCCGGCCATAATGTGGTAAAGGCTTATAACGGCGGAAAAGAGGCCAGATGTTTTTTTGAGAATGTGAACGAGAGCCTTTATAACAGTGGATGGAAGAGCCAGTTTATGTCCGGATTGATGATGCCGCTTATGACATTTATCGGTAACTTCGGATATGTGGCAGTCTGTGTGGTAGGTGCGGCGCTGGCTATGAACGGAACCATCAGCTTCGGCGTGATCGTAGCCTTTATGTTGTATATCCGTTTGTTTACCCAACCGCTTTCACAAATTGCTCAGGCATTCCAGAACCTGCAAAGAACCGCTGCTGCCAGTGAGCGCGTGTTTGAGTTCTTTGATGAGGAAGAACTGTCTGACGAGAGCCAAAAAGTAAAGAAGCTGACGAATGTGAAAGGTGATGTGGAATTCCGTCATGTGAAGTTTGGATATACCCCGGAAAAAACGATAATCAATGATTTTTCAGCTCAAATTAAAGCTGGACAGAAAATAGCCATTGTAGGACCTACCGGCGCTGGAAAAACAACAATGGTCAATCTGCTGATGCGCTTTTATGAACTTGACGGTGGAGAAATATTGCTTGATGGCATTCCGGTCAGCCAGGTGCCAAGAGAGAATGTCCATGAGCAATTTTGTATGGTATTACAGGATACATGGCTTTTTGAAGGCACCATCAAGGAAAATATTATCTATAGCAAGCCGGGGGTGACAGATGAACAGGTGGTTGCTGCATGTAAGGCAGTAGGGCTTCATCATTTTATTAGAACTCTGCCGCAAGGGTATGACACATTGTTAAATGACAGGGCAAGCCTTTCACAGGGGCAGAAGCAGCTTGTTACGATTGCAAGAGCGATGATCCAAAACGCACCCATGCTGATTCTGGACGAAGCAACAAGCTCTGTGGACACACGCACAGAAATCCTGATTCAGGAAGCGATGGATAAGCTGACGGCAGGACGAACATCCTTTGTCATCGCACACCGCCTGTCCACCATCAAAAATGCCGACCTGATTCTGGTCATGAAAGATGGGGACATTATCGAAAGCGGCAATCATAAGGAACTGTTAGAAAAGGGAGGCTTCTATGCGGAACTTTACAACAGCCAGTTTGAGCCTGCTGCATAGATCCCATCCTTGAGAGCCCCTAATTGTAGCTGATTTGTAATCTTTAATAATATGAATATCTTACTTTATCATCTGATAATGTAAAAAGGAGAACGGCTTAGTAACCGTTCTCCTTTTTTAATAAATAAGTAGTAACCTCAAGTTATTATATAGCTGTTTTTGTGTTTTTGTAATACCCTTTTTGCGCGTCGATCTGCCTGCCACACTTCTCCATTTTACATGCCGCAATCTTCTCTGTCTAATTCCTGCCTGGATACGGGGGAGATGCTGCCGATAGAGGATATTATTACGCAGATTTGAAGCGGGAAATGGAGACAATTGCGCAAGAGGGAACAGAGGTGTAGTTTGGAACAAAAAGACTGCTGTTTATCAATTATTTATTACAGATTACGAAAAAAGAAGTAAAATAATGCAGAGAAAAAATGTTTATTAAGATATGGGAAATAACCAAGATCTACATACAGATAAAAATTTATAGCTATCCGGTTATTTAAAAAGTAAGGATAGCTTATAACTTAAAGACTCAGATGGTTGATGATATTTGAATTTTTGCTGATCCTTACATTTTTGAATAGCCGGTAAAGATCGTCTCAAGTGGTTAGAAAATACAAGCATAATTTAAGTTTCATCATGATATAGTGACCAAAAGTGAGGGTAAGGTATAAAAACCTTATCCAACTTTTTCATGCAATTAATTATGATTTATCGCTTCTTGAAACTGATTTAGTACATGAGAACTCAAATTAAATACATGTGCTTCCAGGAAAACTGAGTTTTTTATATGCTTAATGGATAAGCTTGATACGGCGATATGGGTGAGCCTATAGGTTACAAAGGATTTTGTGATTCGGAACATCTTAAGAGGAGACATATGTTCATATTATCCTACGAAACCTAGTCACTTCCCATATTGCAGAATCACTGTTGCCAAAATTAGTGGGGATATATAAACGAATAATGGCAATTTCAAAACAATAGTTGCAGGAAAATTAAATGCAAGTACTTATTAATTGGTGCTTGACTTAAAGAGGAGGATAAATCTTGATTATCGCAATTTGTGATGATAATGAAAAAGAACTGGAACAATGTAAAAAACAGTTGGAACTGTTAGCGTCACTTCATCAGGTTGATGTGGTGTTTTCTTTATATCACAAAGGTGAAGAACTGTTGTTCCGCTTACAAGGGGATCACAAAAGTTATCCAGACATTATTTATCTGGATATGAGAATGAATGGGATTCAGGGGGATGAGGTCGCCAGAAAGCTGAGAAGTCAGGGGTGTATCAGTGAAATTGTGTTTTTTACAGTTTCTAAAGATTTTTACACCACGGCATTTGATGTTAAAGCATTACATTATGTTGTGAAAGGAGAAACAACGGTAGAAAAATTCGAAGAAATTTTTATGCGAGCGGTAAAATCAGTACAAGAAAAGCAAACGGAATACATTATGTGTACAGGGGCTGGTGTATTCCGAAAGATTGAGATTAAAAAGATTCATTACTTTGAAGTCACAAAACGGATAGTAACCGTTTATTACGGTAGTGACCAGTTTAGCTTCTATTCGACCATTGGAAAAATTGAATTAAGGTTAAAAGATTATGGCTTTGTCAGAATCCATAAGTCTTACGTGGTAGCAAAATCTCATATCGGAACTATTTCTTTTAAAGAAGTAGTATTAGATACGGGGGAGAGGCTGCCGGTAGGGAGATACTATTACGCAGAGTTAAAACGGGAAATGGAAGAATACGCTGAAACGAGAAACGTGGTGTAGTTTGGAGCGAATAGACTGCTGTTTATCCAAGAATCAACACAAGTTGGGAAAGATAGGTTAATGTAATGTTGAACGAAATAGTTAATCAAAATAACGGAAATGACCAAAATACATATGCGGATAAAATGTTTACGATTATCTTGTTATTAAAAAGATAGGATGGGGGGGCAGGTAATTGCAAGTAAGAGAAAAGCTTCTTATGTTGCTATGTACGCTGTTTTTAACTATCCTATGTTGTGGAGTCGGGTATGCTGATACGCATCCTGCCTGCACTGGCGGTCAGCAGCATGAATTTGAAAGCCATATATTAAAACTGAACTCAGAAGATTCAGAAGGCCTAGTTGAAAATGTGTGTACCTTGTGCGGTTATACTTATATAGAACATTTGCCGGCGACCGGTCATCATTATGGAGACTGGAAAGTGGTGGAAGAAAGACCGGAATCAGGGATAAGGATTGAGCGGAGAGAGTGTCAGGGGTGCCATCGTGGTGAGGTACGGACTGTCAGAATTGAGCTTACGTCTCCGGATTCTGATCCTGCTCAGGAAAGTGAGCCTGGTTTCAATCGGATGGATTTTGTATTATCCGCATCGATTGGAGGAGTCTGGGGGTGTACGATAGCAGCTCTTTGGTACAATAGTTTGGTTTTTAACTGGTACAAAAGAGAAAGTGCAAAAGCACTTAAGAGGAGGTGAGGGCTTATCTCAGTAAGTAATATTATTGAACTGATTATTTTAGTATGCAGCATTCCGGTTGCTCTCTACGTCATTATAGGCAGTAACCGAAAGGTCAAAGATCTGGACGGTTTAGGCGATGTTGTGAAAGAAGAAGGCAGTGAAGGTGTAGTAGTAGCACAATGTTGATCGTGTGAAACAGAGGTGAAGATATGGTTAAAAACCGGAAGAGAATTGAATGGCTTGCCAAGCTATATGCAAGTGCAGGTTTGATAGTAGCCTTGATCGCTGTTATTTCGTCAGCCTCCTTCGCAGGGACGAGGCGCATTGAAAGTGTGTTTGGTGTAAAAGCAAAGGGAGTAAGAGCCAGTACACTGGCAACGCCTTCAAGAACTACGAGATCATTGGCGGAGCCGTTATCTGCAGCGCTTCCGGACCATCCGAGTTTGCAGGAACTGCTGGAACAGGAAGCAGACAATGAGAATGCAATTATTCCTACATGGTTTCAGGTTTCGTTGAATGGAGTTGCTATTGTTGACAGTAATAATTGGAATATTACCTTAAAGAAAAATCAGAAAATCAAACCTAATACTGCGGTTAAACACCAATTAAAAGTGACGATATATCCACAAGCTTATGGATTGGGCGAAGGAGACACCGTAACATGGAATCTTGGACGGATTGAAGGGCTTTCCCTGGATAGTGAATTCTGGGAAGAGTTAGTTCTAACCGGCGGAGTCCATGTAGGAGATGTAATGCTTTGTTACACTGAGGACGGCAATGTCATTCTCTATACCGAGTTTAAAGAAGAAGTAAGCATGTATTCCAGTATTACAATTACATATTGGTATGATAGTGGTTTTGTTCTGGTAAGCGAACCGACCTGCATTATATTTGATTTACCGGGATATGAAGAACCGATTCCAGCGGTACTTGTTCCTGAGGACGAAACGACTGCGGAGGAAAGCAGTCCGCAGGAAACAACAGAGGAAGAAACAACAGCGGAGGAGAGCAGTCCGCAGGAGACAACAGAGGAAGAAACAACAGCGGAGGAGAGTAGTCCGCAGGAAACAACAGAGGAAGAAACAACAGCGGAAGAGAGTAGTCCGCAGGAAACAACAGAGGAAGAAACAACAGCGGAAGAGAGTAGTCCGCAGGAGACAACAGAGGAAGCAACAACTGCAGAGGAAACAACGCCAGAGACACATAATCCGTCAAAAGATTATGGCTCAGGAGGGAATTCCGGTTCAGATAGAGAAAAAACTACTTTAGCAAAAGAAACAACAAGTCCGGAAACGATTCCGGAAAGCTCAACAGAGATTGAGAAAGCGACAGATCCGCAGTCAGAAGAATCTCAGGCCCAGGAACAGCATTCACAAAATGAGCAATCGGCCGGAGATGCTGGGGTATCCGATGAGGTAATGGATATCAACGTTTCCTTTGGTGCAGAAGTAGCTGCCAGCCATGGAATGCAGTCCCGGGTACTTCCAAATGAAATACTTACATATAGAATGGTAATTCACAATGACAGTGAGGAAGAGATTAAGGATGTGCGTATCCGGGATTACCTTCCGGAGCATACCAGTTTTGTTTCCGTGGAAGACGATGGGATCTATGGAGTTGTTGACGGACAGCAGTATATAACCTGGATGCTGGAGAGTATCCTTCCGGATGAAGAAAAGGAATTAACCTTTCAGGTAAAGGTGTTTCTTTGTACACCGCCGGATTTTTCGGTCAGGAATCAGGTTTACTGGCAGGCAGATGACAGCAGGTCCGTAAACAATCAGGAAAGGCCTGAGAATCAGGTGGACTTTCCAATGATCACCGTTGGATAGAAAGGTTATTATTCTTTTTATCATATAACTTTAATTATCAAAAAGGAGAGAATGAAAGATGAAGAAGAAACTCATAACAACATTATTAGCAGGCGTAATGGCAACAAGCATGGTGATACCGGCAATGGCAGATCCGGGAGGAGCTGTTCCTGCATCAACCGGCACTGATGTATGGGCAGGTGTTATTATCGAAGATATGGATGCAAAGGTAAAAGTGGAAGTTCCCACACTGTTTGCATTCGTAGTAAAAGGTACGACTACAGTAAGTGATAGCAATCCGGTGACCAGCGCAAACGGAGATATTTATCTTCCAAATGTAAAGGTAGACGTAACCACTCCGTCAGATAACAACGGGCAAGGTGCAGTTTATAACCTGCAGACAGAAGGAAATCTTACTGTTGAAGGAAAGCTGCCATTTACAAACTATTCTACTTTCAAGAATACAACAGGAGAAAGAGAAGGTCTGGCTGTTAAGATCAATGGAAATATCAAGAATGAAGGGGATGACGCTTCCAGAAAATACTGGACGCATACAACCAGCAGCAATACCGGATTGGATGATTTTAAGAAGTACAATATAAGCGTTGATGGTAACAATTTTGATACAGTGGCAAACGGCGGATTCCAGATGGCTGGCACCGGTATTAGTTTGGCAGCACCTAACACAGACCCATTAGGTGATTCAAGCTACTCTAACGTAGACAGTGATGATTATGCAATTGTTGGAGAGACTCACCATGCAAAGTTTGACGTACTTGTAGGTGGAAAAAAGGGCGAGTATAAGCAGGTAGAAGAGTCTGCAAAGATTGGTAACATCGTATGGACGATCAGCGTAGAGATGCAGAATGATGTTGACACTGCACCTAACGAGGATTACCTTCAGCCTTAATTAAATTTGAGGAAAGTTTATATACACAAGGATGATTAGTTATAATCCCCAGAGAATCTCCTATCGGAGATTCTCCGGAGATTTGTTGCAAATAAACCGCAGGGGGCAGGACAGTTTATTTGCAAGAGATTTCCGGAAACAGCCAGAATGGAAAAGAGGAAAATAAATGAATCCTATGAAACGATGGAAAAAATATATAGTTAAACTCACCGCAGTTGGATTTGTATGTACGGCCTGCCTGCGCTTTTCTGCGTTAGCAAGCGATGGCCCGGCGTCCAACGTATGGCTGAGTGTAACTCAGATACCATCAGAAGCAAGGATATCGGTAACCGTACCTTTGGCATATGGATTTGTAGTGCGTGGAAGTGTTGACAGCAGTGATACATATCCGGTGTCAGTCGAGAATGGAAACTTACTTGTGCCGAATGTAAAAGTACATGTCAGTGTACCTTCCGATTCCGGAGCAGGAATAACCGCAGAGTATGAATTGCAGACGTTATCGGAATATACAATCCCAATCCTGAATTACTCAACTGATGTAAGAGAAGAGCATCTGGAAGAAGAGAATCCACCTAGAGAGGGATTGCCGGTTGAGTTAAAGCCTTTTATTGCCGGCTATGACAGTGACGAAGGGAAGTCGCATTACTGGAAGGCGGTAGGTTATGATCCGACATGGGATGGAGCATCATCACAGACCAATTTTAAAGAGTATCAGATGCTGATTGATCATGTTGCATTTTCAGATCCCGGCCAGGTGACAATAAGTTATGAAGATAGCAGTACGGAGGTTAAGGATGTATTTTGGTATGCAGATAAGATTGCTTTGAACGCACCGGAAGATGTACCGACAAATGGATATACCGCGGCGGGAACGGCAAATATACCTTCAGAAACATATGTCAATGTAGGCGTCAAAGTAGGCGGAATGCAGAGCGAATATTCGCAGGTCGAAGAGTCGTTAAAAGTCGGAGCGATTTTTTGGCAGGTGATACCTGGTGATCTTCCGGAAATAACGCCGTAAGTTATTTGTATAAAGAAAGAAAGTAAAGGACTGGAAAGATGACAGTGCAAAAAGAAAAGAAAAAAAGTAAGTTACTATGGATCATTATTATTCTCCTGTTGCTTCTGATTGGAGTTGGATCAGGTATCTATTACCAGATGACCAGAGACAATAATTTAAGCCGTTTAACAAGAGATGCGCTGGCTTTGGGTGGTATGCTACCAGGTAAGACAGACCAGGAAATCGTGGACATTTTAAGTGCCAAGGTAGCAGAGGGTATGGTGGATATCGGAATCGCGGCCGGTCCGGTATTTGAAAATGGAGGAAAGAAAGGTCGGATTGCAATCGAAAATATCGCAGCGAACCATTATTCTTTCCAGGTAGATATCAGGCTGGATGACACTGGAGATATTATTTATCAGTCGGGACTGATAGACCCGGGATTTTATATTGAATATGTCGAGTTAAATAAAACGCTTCAGGCCGGAGATTATCAGGCGACAGCACACTTTACCACATACTCTTTGGATGAGACTGAGGATAAGATCTCGGAAGCAAATGTAAAAATTGTACTTCATGTGATGGATGGTCTATTTTATAAATGAAATTAGATAACAACAAAATTCGCAGTGGCTTCATGTTCTTAGCGGTTATATGCCTGCTGGCCGGTTCGTTTTTTGCAGGCATGGGTTTACAGAAAATGTTCAGCAATCAGCAGACCCGTAAAGAATATGCCAAATCAGAACTTGAATGGAAACAGGAGCTTGCTGAAGGTGAAGATGATGCAATTGTAAGAGATTTGAGAAACCAGGAACTGGTCAAAAACATGAAATATGTTTCTTTGGAACGTCAGATTTATTTTGATCATTCTGATGAACCCGGTGAAGCCAGGATTGCCAACGACAGTAAGAATAATTTTAGCTGTACATTAAGGATTGTAAGGGATGCAACCGGAGAAGTGATTTATGAATCCGGTTTGATTGAGCCTGGGTATTACATAGAAGAAATTCACTTGGCCGGCGGTCTTAAACAAGGGTTTTATCCTTGTACAGCAGTTTGGAACTTTTATACACAAGGTGAAGAATATGCAGGTGAGACAGCGTGGAAAGTAGTCGTAATTATTAAATCTGCGAATAAAACGTCATGAGAAAACGGATAAGATTTGCAAGAAAGTACAGCAGTTCAGCCTGTATAAACCGAACGGCTGCGAGTTGATACGGCTTAATGCCGTGAACCTTACCCATAAATACATTGTAGTAGAACGGAGGTGGATATTATGGGCAGAAAGAAATTCCTTTTATCATGGCTGATATGTAACCTGTTGTTTCTGTTTGTCTGTTTTCCTGCCTGGGCAGATGACAATAGCCTGGGAGGAGGAACAGTACCAAAAAGAAATGGACGGACCGATATTATTGCAGGTGTGGTTGTTGATTATATGGGGAAATTACGTTTTCAGGTCTTAGACAGAGACAATAATAATCCGATTGCAGGTGTGTCAGTGGAAATCTTTATACCGAGTCTGAACCGTTATGTCTTGTTTGGTTTAACGGATAGTGACGGTATTTATGAGTTGGATGTGGCTTATAACATGGTCTCTTCTGTATCGGACAGTGACCAGTTCATTAAGAACGATGAGAATTATACGTTTAATGGTACGTTAGTGTATCTAAACGATAATAATATTCAGTACCGGGTTTATAAAGCCGGTTGGCTTCCTTACCCCCACAACGGAAGCTATCTATTGAAGGGGGATAAGGTACCGGAGACGATTACCATAAAATTGTATCAGAAGAAGAGCGGTGAAGATGGTGACGGCGGTGATGATAAAGATACAGTACTTGATAAAACTGTTCCGGGGGGAAACCTTCCCGGAGGCCCGCCTTTAGATAAGCTCCCTTCTGATATTCCGGATAATACGCCTCCATTGGGCTACGTGGGAGGAATCCCCAAAACCGGAGTGGAAGGAGCTCTTATTTATTGGGCATATGGTTTAATATTCTTTCTGCTTGCAGGAGGAGCAATCTGGAAATTGTCAAAGTTGGATAATGAGAGCAAAGAAACGAAAAGGAGAGATTAGAATGACACAATTCAAAAGATTTGCAGCGTTCCTTTTGTGCTTCCTTATGATCTTTCCCACTCAGGAACTTATGATTCTGGCAGAAACCACATCAATGGAATATGAACGGATCGAGGAAATGCCATCTTCAGATATAACTGAAGATGGAGCAGACCGCATAGAAGAAACTCAGCCGTCCGAAACAATTGAAGATGGAGCAGACCGTGTGGAGGAAGCTCAGCCGTCCGAAACAATTGAAGATGGAACAGACCGTGTGGAGGAAACTTTGCCGTCAGAAACTGTTGAAGACGGAACCGACCGCATTGAGGAAACTCTGCCATTAGAACCAATTGAAGATGGAACAGACCGTATAGAGGAAACATTGCCATTAGAACCAATTGAAGATGGAACAGACCGTATAGAGGAAACATTGCCATTAGAACCAATTGAGGGTGAAGGCGGCCGCATTAAGGAAACATTGCCGTTAGAGCCTTTGGATGATAATGGTTATGCAATTTATTGGAATCCGGGCGGACAGCTGCCTGAAGAACTGGCATCCGCATCCAATGCTACAGCAACCGCGTCCAAAGCAACTCCATCCAGGGCAAAAATGGGAAAAGATTCTGCCAGTGGGTTGAGTCCTGCAAAGCCTGTAAAAACTCTTAAAAAAGCAATTGAGCGTGCAGAAAATCTGATGGAGAAAGAAGGACTGGATCCGTCGGACATTACTATTTATGCAATGAATCCGATGGAGGTGGCAGACGGGGAACTGTATGTATTAAATGCAGGGAATATCCGCATAGCATCCTGGCCGGAACGTCCTTATGAAAGTGACGCGCTGTTTTATGTGAATGGCGGACAATTAACTTTGACGAATGTTCTGCTTGAGGCAGAAGAACCGGATTATGATCCTGATGAGACAGGGTTGGTTTATGTTCGGGGCGGCGTCCTTCAAATGGGACAGAATGTCAACATTAATGGATGTGTTGTAATGGATTACTGCAGTGAGCAGGAAGATATAGAGTGGAAAGAAGATACTGCATCTCCTTCCAATGCTGCGGATACAGATAATACAGCAGCAGAAAACGAACGAATTGAGAAAACACTTCCGCTGCAACCTCTGGCTTCAACCACCAGTCAGGCAAAGGCGGCAGGAGAGGCAGCCTTTGATATAGATAATTATGCTTTAGATACCGATGAAGATAATGTTGAACTGATCGTAGATAAGATGTCCGTCAGTACCTGGAGAGATCCGATTATTGAGTTGATGGAAGGATTTGACGGCGGAAACGGCGAATATCTTTTGGAATTACGGGATGATGACAAATCAGAATCACGTGAACTGGTGACAACCCTTTATGCGGATGATGCAACTGAGGAAGAGTTTTTAGGCCATTTTACTCTGGCAGAATCTGATAACTGGAACCTGGAGGTCGAGACTGAGGCAGCTGCTCAGTTAAGAGATACTGGTTCAGTAAATAAAATCATGTCCCGGTCCTTTGCCTTTGAGGCAGATACTTTGACCAGCAAGACTCTGGTTGCAAGCCGTTCTTTAGGTGAAGCAAAGGTTATTTACTGGAATCCGGGAGCTGCTATGACCATTGATGGGGAGATTTATCCGGCAGGCGATGATGTATTATATGATGGATCAAACCCGCGTGCTCCGCTTAAAACCTGGA
>DEYX01000011.1 GCA_002365025.1 Hungatella sp. UBA3147
ATAGAAAAACCACCCTTGTAAAACATTGGTGTGTTAAGTAGGGTGGAGTTTTCTATCTCATTAAATGGCCAACCCCTTGTATTGGGGCTGTTCATATCTGGAACGGTATATCAAGCCTACTCTTCCTCGTCAGATACGTATTCCAATAAATCCCCATTCTGACATTTAAGTGATTAGCAAACAGTTGAGATATTATCCCAAGATACTGGCTCGTTATTGCGGAACTTCTGTATAGTTGCCTCGCTTAACAGCTTTTCTTTTTTTAGCCTGTATGTTGAATATCCTGCATCTTTAAGCGCAAAAATAACATATCCATAATAAAGCTTTGAAATCCTTGATTTAAAAGGAAATCTCATAAATATGACTGGTGTATTTGAGTTTCACTCCCCTAAATATAATATTCAGGAGACTCCTGGTACCTGTCAAGAATGTCCTGCAGGGTAATGCCATTTAAATAATTTGCAATAACTTCTGAAAGCCCCTGCCAGATAGGGAGAGTCAGACAGTCTGCCTGTCTGGAGCATATGTTTGGATCGTTGTCCATGCAGCTGACAGGATTTAAGCTCCCTTCTGAGCTGAGCAGGATATCTCCGATGGTTATCTGAGAAGGATGCCTTGCCAGCTTATACCCCCCCATGTGACCACGGTAGGTAGTGAGCAGATTGCTGCGGTTTAAAAAAGGAACAATCTGTTCAAGATATTTTTTAGAAATGTTCTGCCTTTCGGAAATGTCCTTTAAGGCAATGAATTCCTCATTATAATGCTCCGCTAAATCAATCATCATGCGAAGGGAATAGCGGCCGCGAGTTGATATTTTCATAGTATACCACCTTACAAAACAATTTCGTGTATCAATACCTATTTTACCATGGGTTGAATAGGTATTCAACCCATGAAATAAAATTCTTTAGCAATAGAAATTAACTATAGCAGGTGATTGCTTTTAAGTAATACCATTGGCAGCGTTCCATTGGTATACTTAAGGAAAGAATAAATGTATGATTCCAAATTGAGAAAGAGGGGTATGAATATGGAATACGGGATTTCTACAAAATGTTTATACGGCAATGGGGAAGGGGTTGCTACAGATAAGTCTGGAGCCATCAGCTTTCCTATTTACCAGACAGCTACCTTTGCTCATAAGGGAATCGGGGAAAGTACCGGTTATGATTACAGCCGCCTGCAGAATCCAACCAGAGAGCAGCTGGAAATGGTGGTGGCTTCCCTTGAAAATGGAGTGGATGCCCTGGCATTTTCAAGCGGTATGGCAGCAATCACAGCTTTAATGGAACTGTTTCAGCCGGGAGATCATATAATAACCGATTGTGATTTATATGGCGGGAGCATTCGTTTGTTTGATAATATCAGCAAGAAGAACGGGATTTTGATCAGTTCCGTAGACTGTTCCCGCGGGGACATTGCAGAATTTGAAAAACTGATCGGTGAGAATACAAAAGCAATATACATAGAGACTCCGACAAATCCCATGATGAATGTCATAGACATCGGTAAGCTGGCAGAGATTGCAAAGAAGAACCATTTGCTTTTGATCGTGGACAATACGTTTTTGTCGCCTTACTTTCAAAACCCATTGAAGCTGGGGGCTGATATTGTTGTCCACAGCGGAACCAAATATCTGGGCGGCCATAATGATACCATCGCAGGCTTTCTGGTCACCGAATCGGCAGAGATATCTGAAAAGCTCAGGTTTATAATAAAGACGGTAGGTTCCGGTCTGGCTCCATTTGACAGCTGGCTCATATTAAGAGGGATTAAAACTCTTGGAATTCGGATGGAGCGGGGGGAAGAGAATGCCAGAAAACTTGTGGGATGGCTGTGCCGGGAAAAGAAGGTCACAAAGGTGTACTACCCTGGAATCCAGTCTCATCCCGGTCACGAGGTCTGTAAAAAGCAGGCAAAGGGATTTGGCTCCATGGTAACCTTTGAGGTAGAGACAACGGAGCTGGCCCATCGCATTTTAAAAGAAGTGAAACTGATCCGTTTTGCAGAAAGTTTGGGTGGTGTGGAAACGCTGATTACTTACCCGATTACCCAGACTCATGCCGATGTGCCTAAAGAGGTTCTGGCCGCCAATGGCGTTACCGGCAGGATCTTAAGATTATCAGTGGGAATCGAGGACCCAGAAGATTTAATAAGGGAATTGGAGAGAATATTCTATGTGTAAGGAAACAACTAATTTTGATGAGGTCATAAACCGTAAAAATACGAACAGTCTCAGGTATGATTTTGCAGTAAGAAGGGGAAAACCGGAAAATCTTTTACCCCTTTGGGTGGCGGATATGGACTTTAAGGTTTCCGAAAAGATTTTGGAGGCTCTTCATGATCGGGTCGACCATGGGATTTTTGGTTACAGCGAGGTCCAGGATGAATATTTTGAAGCCATCCGGAACTGGATGGAAAAAAGGCATCACTGGAATGTGGAGAGCAGATGGCTGATCAAAACACCTGGTGTTGTATTTGCCTTAGCCATGGCTGTCCAGGCTTTTACAGATCCGGGGGATGGGGTTATGATCCAGCAGCCGGTATATTATCCCTTCGGCGAAGTCATTGAGGATAATGACAGGGTGGTCGTGGATAATTCCCTGTATCTTGGAGAAGATGGCAAGTATCACATGGATTTAGAAGATTTTGAAAGAAAAGCAGAAGAGTTCCATGTGAAATTATTTCTATTGTGCAGTCCCCATAATCCGGTAGGAAGAGTCTGGAGCCAGGAGGAGTTAAAAAAATTAGGGGAAATCTGTATTCGCAGGGATATCCTTGTGGTCAGCGATGAGATTCATCAGGATTTTGTGTTTGAGGGAGAACACCTGGTATTTGCTGGTCTAAGCGAAGAACTGAAAAACAGGACCATTACCTGTACCTCCCCAAGTAAGACCTTTAATCTGGCGGGCTTACAGATTTCCAATATATTTATTGCAAATCAGAAGCTGAGGCGGAGGTTCCGCAGACAGGTGGCGGCAGCCGGGTACAGTCAGCTTAATACCCTTGGCTTAACTGCATGTGAAACGGCGTACCGCAATGGAGAAGAGTGGCATGATCAGCTTATGGAGTATTTAAAGGCAAACGTTTCCTATGTACGTGAGTTTATAAAAGAAAAAATACCCAAGGTCAAGCTTATAGAACCGGAAGGAACCTATCTTGTATGGCTGGATTTTCGGGAACTGGGCCTTACAGAAGGGGAGAGAGAAGACCTGATCATAAAAAAGGCAGGGCTTTGGCTGGACAGCGGGGCCATGTTCGGTCCGGTGGGAGAGGGATTTGAAAGAATCAACATCGCATGTCCCCGGTCTATTCTGGAGCAGGCCTTGGGGAACTTAGAGCAAGCCATGAAAACGTTATGAAATATAAAACGTTAGAATATAAAAACTTAATAAAAATAATAGATTATCTTTATCACCAGTCGTGATTATGAAAATGTTTCTGATATGGAAAACGCCGGAGCCCCGCATAAAAAGGATGTCATTGCGGGGCTCCGGCGTTTATTCTATGCTTTTGTTTATTAAGGAAAACAGGCAATTTATGCCCGTACGTAAAATTCCTTTATTTTCCGAATGGAGAGTCTTCCCGGCGTACAAAATACCCCTGGTTATGGCTGCAAACCGGACAGACCTGCGGTGCTTTGGTTCCTTTATGGATATGGCCGCAGTTTAAGCAGATATATTCTGTGGTCGTATCGTTTTCAAAGAGTTTATTGTCTTGCACAAGCTGCGCATACTGGGCAAAACGCTGGCTGTGTATTTTTTCAACCTCAGCGATCATATAAAAGGAATTTGCGATATTGGAAAATCCCTCTTCCTTAGCCTTGTCGCCAAATGATTTATAAATGGTGTCGTGCTCGGCAGCTTCATGCTGGGAGGAGAGCTGCAAAAGCTCCAGGATGTTATTGGAGTTGTCAATTGGATAGTTGGCGCTTATGGAGATTTCCTGACCATGGAACTCTTTTAAGTGATTATAGAATACCTCAGCGTGTTCCTTCTCTTGATTTCCGGTATAATGGAAAAGCCAGTATAAAACGGCAAGATTTTGATTTTTTGCCTGGGACGCGGCAAATTCGTAACGCCGCCAAGCCTGGCACTCTCCTGCAAAAGCTTTTAAAAGGTTCTCTTTTGTAACGCTGTCTTTCAGTGCGACCATGTTTTGTTCCTCCTAATTTATTTACCAGTAGTGTTACCAGATTTCTCCTGATTTATAATAAAAAATGGAAGATATGGAAAAAGATTTATTATGCCGCCATTTTCGATGACACCAAAAAGATGCAGAGCCGATCACCACGTTTCCTTAACGGGAGTTCGGCTCTGCATCTTTGGCATGAATCATCCTTTTTACCCCCTGAGTTCAGGCATACCGGAATCCCCCAGCATCCGATGTCTAGAAAGACAGTTATAAGAGGAGATGATCGGCAACGGAAAATCAATAAAAATTATGTAAAAAGGTATTGACACATTTCTCTTCGTGTATTAATATAATTATAACATATAAACCTATTAAACATATAGGTAATGAAAAGGGATGATCAGTATGAAAGAATTCAAATTCAATGCAGCAGGAAATCATGGATTTTATAATAATAGATGTTGTTGTCAGGCTGTATGTATGAATAGAGATATAGCTTTGTTGTAATGCTTATTATGATACCTGATATCCTGGAATATGAGTAATATCCATATTTCAGCGGAACTAAGGAGCAGGTGCCCTAATTGGCAGCCGCTCTATTTTCATTTAATTAATCAAAATATTAAATATCATATAAAACGGAGGTAAAGAATATGGGAACAATTAAAGAAAGCGCAGTGGAACTCATTGGAGGAACACCGATACTCAAATTAAACCGGTACAGTGCAAAGGAAGGAATCGAGGGCGTTACGCTTCTGGCTAAGCTGGAGTACTTAAATCCTGCCGGTTCCGTGAAAGACAGGATCGCTCTTGCCATGATTGAAGATGCAGAGGAAAAAGGGATTTTAAAGCCTGGAGCAACCATCATTGAGCCGACATCAGGAAATACCGGAATCGGTTTGGCAGCTGTTGCGGCGGCCAAAGGCTACCGGACCATTCTGACGCTGCCGGATACCATGAGCGTGGAACGTAGAAACTTATTAAAGGCCTATGGTGCAGAATTAGAATTGACTGAGGGAGCAAAGGGCATGAGAGGGGCTATTGAGAAAGCAGAGGAGCTGAAAGACAGCATACCTGGTTCTATTATCCTGGGACAGTTTGTGAACCAGGCAAACCCCAAAGTGCACAAGGAAACCACCGGACCGGAGATCTGGGAACAGACAGATGGGAAAGTGGACATTTTTGTAGCTGGCGTAGGTACAGGCGGAACCATTACAGGTGTGGGACAATATTTAAAGGAAAAGAAACCGGATGTCAGAATTGTAGCGGTAGAACCGGCAAGCAGTCCGGTACTCTCCGGAGGTAAACCAGGGCCTCACAAGATTCAGGGTATCGGCGCAGGATTTGTGCCTGAAGTCCTGGATACCGGAATTTACGATGAAATAATTACCGTTGAGAATGAGGATTCATTTAAGGAAGGTAAGGCTTTTGCAGTATCAGAGGGAATTCTGGTGGGAATCTCTTCCGGCGCTGCACTAAAAGCCGCAAAGCTGCTGGCGGAAAGACCGGAAAATAAGGGAAAGACCATCGTCGTCTTACTGCCGGATTCCGGTGACCGGTATTTGTCCACTCCTTTATTCGGCTAAATTGTTTCATGGAATAAGATGACTGGTGGTTTTGGAAACAGCTGGTTATAAGATTATCTTATTACCAGCTGTATTTTTTTCATATTATACAAATACCTATAGGAATGGTAAGATATGAATATAAGGAAACAGAAATGTATGGAAAGGAGTTAATAATGGTTCAGATGAATGAGAAGATATGCTGTTGCTGTAAATGCGGAACGAATGGTCATTTAATTTGTGTCATGAAACCTGAAACTCCTGTGCATGGTTTTTATGCATAGAAGGCAGGTGTCAGAAGGCATCTGCTTTTTTTGTACTCAAATTTAGGAAAGAAGGAAGAAAATATGGCAATAGAAGAGAGATTCGGAAAGGTAGCGACCACGGAAGATACCCACGAAGTATCTGAAACAGGTGCTTTTGTAAGACAGGATAATTATTTTGTCACACCCTTTGGTGAAGGGGAGGGAGAGCTCCCGGTGGAAGCCGGGCGGTACCGGCTTATATGGACGCCCCTCTGCCCATGGGCCACGAGACAGATCATTGCCTTAAAGCTTCTGGGGCTGGAAGATGTGATCAGCGTCGGTAAGGTAAGTCCCGTAAGAACGGAGAACGGATGGGGATTTTCCCTTGACGAGGGCGGCGCGGATCCGGTTCTTAAAATCCGGTATCTCCCGGAAATCTATGCAGCCACAGACCCGGAATATGAAGGAAGGGCAACGGTTCCCACTGTGGTAGATTTAAAGACCAGAAAGGTGGTCAACAACGATTATCACCGTTTGACAAATTACTGGGAAACCGAATGGAAGTCATTTCATAAGCCGGGGGCACCGGATCTGTATCCTGAGGATTTAAGAGAGGAAATTGATGAGCTTAATGTGATCTTATTCCATGAAGTGAACAACGGGGTATACAAAGCAGGCTTTGCCCAGTCACAAAAAGAATATGAAACTGCGTATGATGTGCTGTTTCAAAGGCTTGACTGGCTGGAAGAGCGGCTTTCCAAGGGGAGATATCTGTTTGGAGACCGGCTTACTGATTCTGATATCCGGTTATACGTAACCCTTGCCCGTTTTGACGTGGCTTATTATTTCAGCCATAAGACCAACAGGAACCGCATTGCGGATTTTGATAATCTGTGGAATTATGCAAAGGACTTATATACGATTCCGGCATTTAAAGAGGCCACGGATTTTGATTCCATAAAAAGGGGATATCTCCTGGGAAGCCATGGACACAATCCATACAACATTCTTCCCCTGGGACCGGATGTTTCCATCTGGGATGAACCAAATAACAGGGATGAAAAATTCGGAAAGAGAAAATAGGAAAGGCAGGAGCGTTCATGTCTGATTCTACATTTTATAACCAGATTACAGAAACCTTTCATTGGTTTCACCAAAATCCCGAACTATCCTTTGAAGAATACGAGACAACGGGTCGAATTCGTGAGTTTTTAGAATACTACAATATCCGTATCCTGGATTTGGATTTAAAAACAGGATTGGCAGCAGAAATACAAGGTGGAAACGACGGTCCTGTGATCGCACTGCGCTGCGATATCGACGCTCTGCCCGTGCAGGAAGAAACAGAATTACCCTATGCCTCTGCCATAACTGGAAAGATGCACGCCTGTGGTCACGACTTTCATACCACGGTTATGCTGTATGTGGCAAAAGAATTACAGGAACAGCGGAAGCATTTGCACGGAAGGATAAGAATTTTGTTTCAACCCGCAGAGGAATCCTCTGTCGGTGCTTTGGAAGTGATCAAAACAAAGGTTCTTGATGATGTTGGCGGGATCTACGGCCTGCATACCGATATCACGCTTCCGGTTGGAACTGTAGGAATTGTTTCCGGAAGTGTTACTGCCGCTGTTGACAGGTTTACAGTCAGGCTTACGGGGAAAGGCACTCATGCGGCTCACCCTCAGGACGGAATTGATCCTGTACTTACAGCCTCACAGATTGTAACTCTTGCCCAAAGCATCGTCAGCCGTAATATTGATCCGTTTTCTCAAGGCCTGCTCAGCATAACCCGTGTTGCAGCAGGAAACACATGGAATGTAATTCCGCAGACAGCAGAGCTTGAAGGAACGGTACGCACCATGGGCAGACACAACCGCCGGCGCTTCCGTACGCTGGTTCAGCATATTGCATTGTCACAGGGTGCAGAAGCAGAAATAGAATGGCTTGCAGGGCCTCCTGCCACAAATAATGCCCCGTGTTTTGAGCCTGTCGCTGCCGCCGTTGCAACAGAACAGGGACTGAAGGTTAAAACTTCTTCACCGTCTCTCGGCGGAGAAGACTTTGCCTTTTATCAGGAAAAGATTCCAGGCTTCTTCATCCGCATAGGAACTGGTGAGTCCTATCCCAACCACCACCCCAAATTTCAAGTTGATACCAATGCATTAAAGCCGGCCATTGATTATTTTACAGCTTTAGCACAAAAAACTCTTTTTGCCATAAAAAGCGGTGAATTGATTCCTGCACAGGAGGAGGCATCTGATGATTGAAATTCAAAACGTAAGTAAACGGTTTGATTCTGCTTCTGGTGAAGTTCATGCCTTGCGGCAGGTCAGCCTTACGGTTGAAAAGGGAGATATCTTCGGAGTGATAGGCTTCAGCGGAGCAGGTAAATCAACCCTGGTACGCCTGGTAAATTTATTGGAACGTCCCTCTGAAGGGCGGGTGCTGGTTGATGGCACGGACATTACCACCCTGTCGAAACAGGACTTACGTAAGCTGAGAAAGAATATCGGCATGATTTTCCAGCAATTTAATCTGCTCCAGTCCAAATCCGTTTTTCAGAATATAGCGGCGCCCCTGGTATTGAACAAAGTGCCCAAAAAGGACATAGAAAAGCGGGTAAAAGAGCTCTTGCAGTTTGTAGAACTTGAGGATAAAATCCACACCAATGTGTCAAAGCTTTCAGGCGGTCAAAAACAAAGGGTAGGAATAGCCCGCGCCCTTGCCACAAATCCCAGTATCTTACTTTGCGACGAGGCTACAAGTGCTTTGGATCCCAAGACCACGGATTCTATTCTGGAGTTATTGAAAAAAATAAACAGGGAGCTGAATGTTACGATTCTCCTGATCACTCACGAGATGCACGTTATTTGTGATGTTTGTAACAAAGTTGCGGTTATGGATAACGGCAAAGTGTTAGAGCAGGGAACAGTGCTTGAAGTATTCGGTAATCCACAGCATAAAATCACCAGGAGTTTTGTAAAGACCGTGATTGACGACAGCATACCAGGGAGCCTTGCCCGGGAAATACTTAAATATCAGGGGGAGAACCGGATTTTCCGACTGCGTTTTCAAGGAAATATTGCCGGAAAGCCCCTGCTGTACCGTATAAGTGCGGAATACCACATGGAAAACAGCATTTTGTTTGCCACTGTTTGTGAACTTCAGGGAGTTGTGTTCAGCGTTATGATTGTGCAGGTGTTTGGTTCCGCTCAAAGGCTTGACGAGGTACAGCAATTTATTGAAAATTCCGGAGTCTATGTGGAAGTCTTACATTTGACCGGGGAAGAGGAGGACCACAATGATTGAGCAATATTTAGGCATTACAAGCGAACAGATGGTAATTGCTGCCGGCCAGACCGTTTATATGCTGTTCTGGGGGCTGTTGCTGGGATCACTTCTTGGGATTCCCCTCGGCATATTACTTACCATTACACGTAAGGGCGGTATCCTGCAAAACAAAGCCGTCTATACCCTGATCAATTACACCATTAACATCGTGCGCTCCGTGCCTTATATTATTTTGCTGGTGGCAATTATGCCCTTAACGAAAATCATTGTGGGTACCCGGATCGGAACCCAGGCCGCTTTGGTTTCACTGGTGTTTTACATTACGCCATTTCTTTCGCGTCTGGTAGAAAGCTCGCTGCTGGAGGTTGATAAGGGAATCATCGAAGCGGCAGAGGCCATGGGGGCAACTCCTGTACAGGTCATTTGGCACTTTTTGCTGCCGGAAGCGTTGGGCTCGCTGATCTTATCCTTAACCACAGGTACCATCGGTCTACTTGGTGCAACCGCCATGGCGGGAGCCATAGGTGGAGGAGGTGTTGGCAACCTGGCATTGACCTATGGGTATCAGCAATTTAACACACCCTTAATGGTTGCAACCGTAATCGTATTGATCGTGTTTGTTCAGTTGATTCAAGGGATTGGAAATTATTTATCAAAACGTGTCAGAGCACGTGAATAAAGGAGGAATCTGTTTATGAAAAAAATTGGATTGATTATCATCGCTGCCTTACTTGCCGTAACTGTCGCCGGCTGCTCAGCCAAGAGCGAAAGCAAGCTGGGCCAGGACAAAAAAACATTGAAATACGGCAAGGCTGCAGGACCCTATACGGTATTATTTGAAGATGCAGTAAAGCCCATCTTGGAGAAACAGGGGTATCAGCTGGAAGTGGTTGATTTCTCAGACCTTTTGCAGAATGATACCGCGTTGAATGAAGGTGAAATTGATTTTAACGTGGAACAGCATACTGCTTATGCTGAAAATTTCAACAATAAGCAAAATGGAAACCTTGTTCCCATCTCCCCCATACCCACCGTTCCCGCCGGATTGTTTTCTGCAAAGCATACCTCATTGGACGCTATAGCGGATGGCGCGATTGTCGCAGTGCCAAATGACGCATCCAATATGGCACGTGCTTATGCACTTCTTCAAAAGGCTGGCTGGATCAAGCTTAACCCGGATGTTCCCCTTGAAACGGTGAAACAATCCGACATCATTGAAAACACGTACAACATCAATTTTGTGGAAATGGATTCATTAAATATCCCTCCTGCTCTGGATGATTTTGATTTTGCAGTGATCACAGGAAGCATTGTTTATAATGCAGGCATCGATCCGGCTACCGCCATTTTACAAGAAGATATTTTGGATCATCTGATTTTACAGGTGGTTGTAAAAGAAGAGAACAAAGATACAAAATGGGCAAAGGACATCGCAGCGGCTTATCACTCGGACGAATTGAAAGAGTATATGAAAAAGAATAATTCAGGCTTGTGGTTCGTTCCCCAGGAATTGCAATAGCATAAACTCCGTCCGTTAACAGGAAGGAGATAACTAAAATCAAGGAAATTATTTATATAAGAGGAGAGAAGATTATGAAGAAAAATATTATAGGCAAATCAATCCTGGGGGTTCTTATGGCAGTGGCCGTATTAGGGGCCCTGACCGGATGCAAGAGCAGTACCAATCCGGCGGCAACCAAAGCGGAACCGGTGGTCATTCATGCGGCAACAGGCGGTTCTCCAAAGCCATTCACCTTTGTGGACAGCAGCAATCAGCTTACCGGTCACAATATTGAGCTGATCAAAGCCGTTTTTGACCGGCTCCCCCAATATAAGCTTGAAATCGAAGTGACAGATTTTACCTCCATTTTCGCAGGCCTGGATTCCGACCGGTACCAGATCGGTGTAAATAATTTTGCGAAGAATGAGAGTCGAAAGGAAAAGTATTTATTTACGGATCCTATTTTCGCCAATGAGTACGTTGCCATCTTTGCAAAGAACAATGAAAAGGCAGCAGGCATAGAGACATGGGATGATCTTGCTGGCTTAAAGACTATTTCATCTGCGGGAATCAATATCACCACAGCCCTGGAAAACTATAACGCAACCCATACCGAGAACCCCATTGCAATTGAATACAGTGATGAAGACCTTGTGCTGCAGATTCAGGATGTGGAAGCTGGGAAATACGATTTCGTGTTAATGGATAAACCAATGTTCGAGTATTATCAGAAAGAATTTAATTTTAATGTGGAAGGGGCTTCCATCAGCAACACCCTTTCAAAGGACTTAATGGCAGAACCCTTCAGCTATCTGATAGTCAGCAAGGGAAATGAGAAACTGGCAGAGGATATCGACAAGGCGTTAAAAGAAGTGATTGAGGACGGAACTTCTAAGGAAATTAACTTAAAATGGTTTGGATCCGATTACTCCCCATCTTATTAATAAAACCGGAGGAACAAGATGAGCAAAATATTTGACTGGCAGCTGGTGTTCACGGAAATTCCTGCATTGCTGAAATACTTGCCCGTAACACTTAAGCTGACAGGAGTTGCCCTGATAATCGGCTGGATGATAGGGCTTTTGATCGCCGTAGTGAAGATTCACAATGTCCCGGTCCTGCGGCAATTATGTACTTTATTTGTTTCGGTCGTACGGGGAACTCCGATAATCGTCCAGCTGTATCTTACGTATTTTGGAATTCCTATCGCATTGAAATACTATAACTTTTACAATGGAACTTCATATAACGTAAATGGAATCCCGTCAATTATTTTTGCGATCGTGGCCCTGGGGCTTAATCAATCTGCCTTTGATTCAGAAACCATACGGGCAGCTATACAGTCCGTGGAAAAGGGGCAGGTTGAGGCAGCCAAGGCTCTTGGAATGAACGGGTTCCAGATATTTCGCAGGGTTTTGTTCCCCCAGGCAGTGACAGTGGCCCTCCCCTCTCTGGGAAACTCCCTCATAAGCCTGGTAAAGGGGACCTCACTTGCATTTACCTGCTCGGTCGTTGAGATAACGGCTCAGGGCAAGATTCTTGCGGGAAACAGCTACCGGTATTTTGAAGCATATTGTTCTCTGGCTATCATCTACTGGGTTATGACTATTTTTATTGAACGGCTGTTTGTATATTTAGAAAAAAAGATGAGCGTTCCGGAAACGGTTTCGGCAGAAGCGTCCTGCGGACATATCTTTACACCCGGTAAAACGGGGTGGGCCCTGTCCCAAAAGCATGGACAGGAACAGGGAAAGGAGGAATAAGTGTGAGCGTTATTGAAATTCGTGGATTAAGTAAAAAATTTGGCAGGAACGTGGTGCTGGATAACATTGATCTGGTGGTTCACGAAGGTGATGTGGTCGCCATCATCGGTCCATCAGGAACCGGTAAGTCCACCCTGCTCCGTTCCATCAATCTGCTTGAAAAACCGGAAAAGGGAACCATCAAAATAAACGATCAGGAAATCGACCTTACTACAAGATCAGCCAGGGAAAAACTGGAGCTGCGGAAGAATACGGAAATGGTATTCCAGCAGTTTAATCTTTTTAAGAACCGGACCGCCCTGGAGAATGTAATGGAAGGGCTGATGGTTGTAAAAAAGTTAAAGAAAAACGAGGCCAGAAGCATTGCGGAAAGGCACTTGCAGAAGGTGGGGATGGGGGACCGTTTGTCTCATTATCCCAGGCATTTATCCGGAGGGCAGCAGCAAAGAGTGGCCATCGCAAGGGCGCTGGCCATGGACCCGAAGCTGCTTCTTATGGATGAACCGACATCGGCTCTGGACCCGGAGCTGGTGAGCGAAGTTCTGATCACTATAAAAAAGGCAGCCCAGGAGGGGAATACCATACTCCTTGTAACCCATGAGATGAATTTTGTGAGGAACGTGGCCAATCGTATCATTTTCCTGGAAAACGGAAAAATTGTAGCTGACGGAACACCGAAAGAGATCTTTGATAATCCGAAAAACCAACGGTTAAAGGAGTTTTTAGTAAAGATTCATATGTTGGAAAGCGCTGATTATACGATATAACCGAATCAGGTAAGGCCGCGGTAAATGTATATTCCATAGTTGCCAAGGGACCTGATGTCAATGGCTGGGAGCTGCTGTAGGGCGGGAAATCTTAAGCAGGGATCTGGATAAAAAATTGAAACTTCAGGAGGTCTCCCATGAATGATATAACCTACAAGATAACAAAGGAAGGGATTCACTGGCAGGAAGTCGCCGATGTGCTTCGGCGTTCCGGGCTGTCGGACCGGTCTGCAAAGGATCAGGAGACCATCTTTAACAACAGTTATGCTGTAGTGTTTGTCTATGACAAAGAGAGGGTCGTGGGGGTTGGAAGAGCCTTATCCGATGGCGTCTGCCAGGCAGCGATCTATAATATTGCTCTTGATGAAGAATATCAGGGATACGGAATCGGCAGAAAACTGATTGAATTGCTGCTTGATCAGGTTAAGGGCCAGAATGTCATACTATACACCCATCCCAGGACGGTCGCTCTATACGAAAAAATGGGATTTCGCAGGAATAAGACAGCCATGAGCATATTCCGGGGATCAGATGATTCTTTAAACTGGATGAAAAAAGAAGGATTCCTGCTTCCGGAAAAATTTCGCTTTGTCGATGAATACGGCCGGGATGATATGAAACATTAGACAGGTTTTGAAAAAGGATGAGGTAATTACTATGTCAAAAAAATTTATAAAGGATGAAATTGAAAAAGACGGGAAATTCAACCGGCAGAAAAACCAGTTTACAACGTCGTTTGGAACAGAAGAAGGGCAGCTGCCTGTAGAAACAGATAGATACCGCCTGCTCTGGTCCCCTGCCTGTCCATGGGCCCACCGCTCTGTCATTGTAAGGAGCCTGCTTGGGCTTCAGGATGTAATCAGCCTGGGTACGCTGGATCCTGTAAGACCTGATGTGGAGCGTACCGATTGGGCATTTACTCTGGATGAGAATGAGGAAGATCCGGTATTAAAGATCCGGTATTTAAGTGAAGCCTATTTAAAAGCAGATCCCGGATATAAGGGAAGGTTTACCGTGCCTGCTGTAGTGGATTTGACGACAGGAAAAGTTGTAAATAACGATTACTTTAACCTGACCAGATACTGGGAGGTGGAGTGGAAGGAGTATCATAAGCCGGGAGCGCCGGATTTATATCCGGTTGCATTAAGAGAAGAGATAGATGCATTAAATGATATTCTTTTCCATGAAATTAACAACGGAGTCTACAAAGCAGGTTTTGCCAGAAGTCAGGAAGCTTATGAGGAGGCATATGAACTTGTCTTCAACCGTCTTGACTGGCTGGAAGAACGCCTAAATCACAGCCGTTACCTGTTTGGAGATAACATCACGGAATCTGATATTCGATTGTATGTGACCCTGGCCCGCTTTGATGTGGCCTACTACAATGGCTTTTTATTAAACCGCAGCCTGATTTCCGATTTTCCCAATCTCTGGGGATATGCAAGGGATCTATATGAACAGCCGGGATTTGGCGATACCACGGATTTAGAGGCTATCAAAAAACACTATCATTTATGTGCTGTTTCTACGAATCCATATGGTATCGTACCGAAAGGACCGGACCTTTCCATCTGGAAAACACCTCATGGCAGGGATAAAATAAATTTTAACCTTATCAAGTAGGATCACGGATTGCGAATATCCGATTGACATAAAGGAGTGGCGGTTATGAAGGCGGTAAGGGTAAAGGAACTCTGGCAGTTAGCAGGCGTTCATTATGTGAGGACAGAAACCATGGTAAAAGGGTTCCGTGTTCCGTTATATGAAGAATTTGATGAAAGGGATTCCGAAAAATCTCTCTATGTGCTGGTATTGGATGATATCGATCCGATTGCAGCCTGCAGGATCCGTTTTACTGAGGGAGAAGGAGTGGCTAAAATTGAGCGGGTCAGCGTCCTTAAGGAATACCGGAAAAAGGGAGTAGGGCGGCTGTTAATCGAAGAGGCTGAACGCTGGATCCAGGAATCCGGGTTTAAAAAAGTCTGCATTACCAGCCGGGATGAAGCGGTAGGCTTTTATGAAGCCCTGGGTTATAAAGCGGATTACAGCAGGCAGACGGACACAGGTATTTTTAAGATTATTTATACAGAAAAAATATTGAGCCAATAGGAGGAAATTCATATGTCAAGCTGCAGCATCGGACAAAAGATACGCCCAAAGGAAATAGAGAAGGAAATCGATGAAAGAGGAGCTTTTATTCGTCAGCCCAACCGTTTTACAACTCCATTTGGAGATGGTGAAAATGATTTAAAGGCAGAAAGCGGCCGGTACCGGCTGTTTTGGGCAAAAGGCTGTCATTGGTCCAACCGGGCTTCCATTGTACGGGAACTATTAGGACTTGAGGAGGCAATCGGTATCAATTTAGTTGGCCACAGCAAAGAAAATCGTGCATATGGATGGGAGTTCGTGTATAATAATGACAGAAAAGACCCGGTCCTCGGCGTTCAGTATTTAAGTGAGCTATACTATCATGCGGACCCGGATTATGATGGACGCTGCACCGTGCCGGCCCTGGTCGATGTTACTACTGAAAAGGTAGTAAATAATGATTACCACAGGCTGACCAACTACTTCGAAACAGCTTTCCGTCCATTTCAGAGCCCGAATGCCCCGGATCTGTACCCGGAAGTACTGAGAAAAGAGATCGATGATTACAATGACTGGCTTTTCCCCAATATAAATAACGGGACCTACCGGATGATGTTTGCGCAGTCCATCATAGCTTATGAAGAGGCATTTGAAGACTTTTTTCATGCACTGGACCTCATCGAAGAGCGCCTTTCCAAAACCCGTTTCTTATTTGGAGATTATGTGACTGACAGCGATGTGAGACTTTTTGTGACACTGGCAAGGTTTGATACCCATTATTACAGGAATCTGGGCCCCATTAAGCACAGAATCATCGATTACGAGAACATCTGGGGATATTGCAGGGACTTATATGAAATTCCTTCATTCAGAAACAATACGTACTTTAGGGATATTGCGGCGCCCCAGTCAGAAAACAAATCCTTTTTCCAGGATTTTAATTCCCGTTTCGTGAATCAGATTGATTACGAGGGTATATGGTCTGCACCGCATAACCGGAAGGAATTAAGCAAAACACCGGAAGAAAAGTTTAAAAAATATGATAATAAAATATAAACCCATAGGAAAAGAGCAGGTGGCGATATGATTCAAAGAAGCAGGCTGGTCAGCCAATTTAAAAAAATGGTGGAATTCGATTCCGAAACCTATCAGGAAAGGGAAATCGCGGACTATTTAACAGATGAATTAAAACAGCTTGGATTTGAGGTACGGGAAGATGATGCCGGGCAACGGCTGAAAGAGAAGCTGCCGGAATATGGAACCACTGCTCCCACAGGTAATCTTTATGGATATTTAAAGGGAACCACAGATTCTGCTCCCATTTTGCTTTCGGCCCATATGGATACAGTAAAGCCTGGCAAGGGGAAACGCGCAGTGCAGGATGAGAAGGGGAAGATTACCTCGGAAGGGGATACGGTGCTTGGTGCCGACGACCTTTCCGGAATCGCCGCTATATTGGAGGCAGTCCGGGTGGTTAAGGAAAACAACCTTCCACACGGAGATATTGAGGTCCTGTTTCCGGTAGCAGAAGAGAACTACGGAAAAGGAAGCCAGCTGATTGATTATTCCAAAATAAAGTCAAAACAGGCTTATGTATTTGATTTAAGCGGGGAGATTGGCCTGGCCGCAACCGCAGCACCAACCCTTCTTTCCTTTGCAATCAAGGTGAAGGGCAAAAATGCCCATGCAGGCTTTTGCCCCCAGTTGGGAATCAATGCCATTGAAATTGCAGCCCATGCCATTTCCCAGTTAAATCAGGGCTGGGTAGACGATGAAACAACCGTAAACATTGGAAAAATAAGCGGTGGAAAGCAGACCAACATTGTTTCTGATGAATGCGTTGTATTAGGAGAGATCCGGAGTTTAAAGGATCATAAGGCTCTGGCTGAATGGAACAGGCTGAAGGGGATCTTTGAAGGTAAAGCGGCAGGATATGGCGGAAGCCTGGAGATCACTGTGGAAAAGCAGATTGAAGCCTATGAAATAAGTGACAGTGAAGAAGTGGTAGAACGGTTCAAGCGCGTCTGCCGGACCCTTGGCTTAAAAGGCTCCACCCGGTATACTCTGGGCGGCAGTGATAATAACCACTTTGTCAGGGGCGGGATTCGGGGGATCGTAGTGGCCTGCGGAATGAATGAGGTCCATACGCCGAATGAATTTACAACGGAAGATGCGCTTGAAAAAAGTGCCCTCCTGGCCCTTGGTCTGATTACGGAAGGCAATTGACGGGATTCCTGTCAGAACAGGTTTGATAAGTTTTTGTCAATAAGAAGTAATTCTGCTATTTTAAACTGGAAATCATCATCGATGTCAATGGAATCAAAGGCATTCATTAAATAGGGCAGGGTTTTGCCCTCATAAAAGCTTTTGCGCTTCATAAAATAACTGGTCAGAGCCAGATAAATAGCCCCGTTAATTCTGTAATCCGGCGGCATATCCTGTCTTCTGACCTGTTTTTTATCCGAAAATAAGGCTTTCATCCTTCCTTCCTCCGTAAGCTCAACGGTTAAATAGGAATGGGAATCTGACTTGCAGATACTGACGACAGAATCGGCATTATTTTCTAACAGGATATCAACGCTTTTCATCATATGTATTTCGTTTCTAAGAGGAGAGGTGGGCTGTAAAAGCATGAAGCAGTCATACACTTTACCAAGCTGCCGCAGCTCATTGATGACATGCAGTATGACGTCGTTGGAGGAAGCCTGATCCGCAGCCAGCTCCTTAGGACGCAGAAAGGGCACACCGGCCCCGAACCGCTCTGCGATTTCCGCATATTTTATCGAGTCTGTAGATACCACGATATCATCAAATATTCCAGAACGCTTACAGGCTTCCACCGTATAAGCCATGAGGGGCTTATGGTTGATTTCCCGGATATTTTTATCGATGATCCCTTTTGAACCGCTCCGGGCCGGTATGATCGCTAAAAAAGTCTTGTTTCTATACATTACAATCTCCATTCCACATCATAAAATTGCTTTTCCAGAAGAATTCCCTTTTTAAACGTCTGCTTAATGATCGAGACGATCTGACTGCTGGTGTCCTGGCCTTCGTAAGGATTTGGTGCTTCTTCTTTGTACCGGTCAAAGGCCAGGGCTTTCCGGACCGCATCCACGATCTCGTTTACAGAAGAGCCGCAGCTTATGACAGAGGAAGGTGCTATTCTTCCAGCCTGCCTGTTTCCGATATTCACAGAGGGAACCTTTAAAAAAGGCGCTTCCAGGATTCCGCTGGAAGAATTTCCGATCACAGTCTGGCAGCAGTTCATCAGGCTTAAGTAATTCTGGCTGCCAAGGGAAGGAAACACTGCCGACTTGTCAGGATTCCTGCTTGCATAAGCATCGATCAATTCGTTGATCCGGTTTCCGCCGGTGTCGGAATTGCTTTTTGTAAAGACAGCAAATAAGTCCGGAAAATGCAAAAGCGCAACTTCCAGGGGTTTAAATTGCGCCGAAGGGCTCTCCTGATCCAAAGTGGCAGGGTGAAACGTGACAAGAGCAATGGGCGGGGCCAGTGAGATCCTTAACTTTTCCTCCAAATCCTGTCTGGTTAATAGCTTCATGGTCTTTATGTTCTCAATGCCAAGAGCTCCGACCCAATAGACCCTGTCGGGAGCTTCCCCTAGTTGTATGACCCTTTTCCGGTATTCCATTGTGCTGGTGAAATGAAGATAGCTCATTTTACTGATGGCATGCCTCATGGAGTCGTCGAATGCACCCCTTGTTATTTCCCCGCCGTGCACATGGGCAATGGGAATGTTGCAGATGACGGCAGCACTTGCCGCAGCAAAGATTTCATACCGGTCCCCAAGAAGCAGAACTATATCCGGTTTTAACCGCTGGTATGCTTCGGATAAGCTGATCATTTCCAGCCCCATGGATTTGCAAATTCCAAGGGAGGTGTCTGAGGCCAGGTTCATCTCTATTTTTTCATTGATCGTTATGCCGCTGTTTTCCATGTCTTCGCAGCCATGCCCATATCTGGTATCCAGATGGCTTCCGGTGGCAATGATCTGCAGTTTGAAATCAGGGTCCTGTCTTACACGGTCAAGCACCGGCTTTAATAAGCCGTATTCCGCACGGTTTCCGGTTACTACGCATAATTTGATCATTGGTCAATCCTTTCGTCTTTTCGATAATCTCTTTGAGTAGCTTTTCCCAACAGGTTTGGTATCTTCATGGGAGATACCCCATATGCGCAGCGTTTTGCGCACAGGTTTTGAAGGGTAAAGGCTTCTCCCTTTTTGATTTCCCTGGAAGCCACCAGGTATTTTCTTACATAATCCCTGTTCTTTTGTTCCGCCTGCGTAGGCTTTTTGATCCCGTCACCCAGGGCGGCTTCAATATTTCTGATACTATCCACCATTTGTTGAAATTCATCTGGTTCCAGGCTTGCCTTATGATCCGGACCGGGCATGGTTTTATCCAGGGTCATATGCTTTTCAATGACACAGGCGCCAAGGGCTGCGGCAGCGATGGCGACTTCAATTCCTGGTGTATGGTCGGAATACCCCACCCGTTTGTGGAACTTGTGCTTTAACGCATTCATGGCATTTAAATTCACATCCTCCATCAGAGTGGGATAGGAGCTGGAGCAGTGGAGCAGTATGATTTCTTTTCCGCCTTCCTCAAGGATTTCCAGGGCTTCTCCTACCTCTTCCTCTGTGGACATTCCCGTAGACAGAATAACTGGCTTCTTTAATGAAGCTATTTTTTTTAGATAGTTATAATTTGTGATCTCCCCGGAGGGAATCTTTATGAGATCAACTCCAAGCCGGTCAAGAAAAAGGAGGCTTTCCACATCAAAAGGAGAGGACAGGAACCGAATGCGCCGGAAGGAACAGTACTGATACAGCTCTTCAAATTCCTGCCAGGATAGTTCCAGGCTTTTTAACATTTCGTATTGAGACATGGTCCGCCCCGTATTTTCAATCTGGTAGTCCGCTTTCCTCGCATCCGGAACCGCAAGATGCTTTGCCCGAAAGGTCTGGAATTTGATGGCGTCTGCTCCTATGACGCTTGCGGCATCCACCAGTTGTTTGGCAATCTTTAAGTCGCCGTTATGGTTTACCCCTGCTTCGGCGATGATCATAACGTTACTCATGGTAAGCTACCTCCTTTGCCGGACTTCCATAAGCCAGCTTATTTGATGATATATCTTTTAAAACAAGACTCCCGGCGCCGATTATGGTGTCATTCCCTATGGTCACGCCTTGTATGATGGTGGAATGGGCTCCAATATGGGAATTTGCCCTGACCAGGACATTTCCGCATAAGACGCTTCCGGGTGCGATATGGACAAAGTCATCAATCCTGCAGCCATGTTCGACGATTGCCCCCGAATTAATAATCGTTCCATTTCCTATGGTAACATTGGAATTGATAAGGACCCCCTTACCGATAAAGTTCCCTTCCCCGATTTTAAGAATTTCCGAAAGGATGGAGCTTTTATCCAGGATATTGGGAAATTCATAGCCTATTTTCTTGCACTGCTCGTACAGCGTCCGCCTTGGTCCCGGATTTCCAATGCTTCCTACGGAGATTACCGCATTCTTAATTCCCCGGTTAAACCAGCCGGCTAAATCCTCATCACTTCCTATGATCTTTATGCCCAGGACCTCTGTACCCGCTTTTTTGCTGCGGTCCAGAATGCCGGTGATCTTATATTTTTCCAGCCCTCTGATCGTATCGATGATGCTTTCCGCATGACCGCCTCCGCCGATCAGGATCAGTTCCTCTTTCATAATTTCATTCTCTCAGCCATTTTTTTCATTTCGCTGAATTCCCCCATATCCAGCCAGGCGCTGTCCATGACCGGATAGGCGCCTACCTGCTCCCCGTTTTTTAAACATTTGCGGATCAAATCTGTCATATCAAAATACTGATCCTGAGGGAGGTATTTTAAGATTTCCTCCTCTAATACATAAAGTCCGGTACTCACTAACAGTTCATATCTGGGTTTTTCATTTAAGGTATCAATGGATCCGTTTTCGCCTAAGATAACCACCCCATAGGGAATCTCATAGCTCTTCATTGCTGTGACAACTGTGATCTTGTTTTTATGGGTTTTGTGATAAATAAGAAGCTTGGTGTAATTGACATCAACTAAAATATCGCAGTTACTTACAAGAAAACTTCCCTTTATATGCTTTTTGACCAGGTTTAAGGACCCGGCTGTTCCTAAGGGATCATCCTCTTCAATCAGGTGGAGATGATAACGATGGTCATCATTAAAATAGGCTTTTATAAGCTCTTTTTTATAGTTTATGGTAAGATAGAATTCATAAAACCCATATTCCATCATCTGATTCATAATCCGTTCTACAATGGGGGTATCGCCGATTGGAATCAGAGGCTTTGGAATGATTTTTGTATAGGGGTATAGCCTGGAACCCCTGCCTCCAGCCATGATGACTACCGGCGTCTGAGTTTTTTTTGGGCGGCCCGGATTGTGATCGTTCAGTTCGTTCCAGAACAGGATATCGGTGACCTCATTGTTGTCATTTACCAGGGGCAGCCCTTCGATTTGTTTTTCTTTCATGATCTCCAGCGCCAGATGGCTTTTCTCTTTTTTTATAACAACAGGGGCAGTATTCATGATCAGGCGTACCGGCATGGAAATATCCTTATTCTTTAATATCCACCGCCTGATATCCCCGTCTGTGAGAACACCGGCCAGCTTATTATTTTCTTCAACAACAAGGATTTTTCTTGCTGTCTGGTCCAATTGTCTGATTGCCTCCCGAATTGAAACATCCGGTGTAATAATAAATTTACAAACTTCCATGCCTATCCCTCTTTCAGACTGCTAAATATAGCTCAATGCTTGAATAACATGATCCATATCCTTTTTTAAAAGACTGGTGCTGCAGGGAATATTGATGACCCGGTTCCAGTAAAACGGAGCCTTTTCTATATAATATGCCTGACAGTTTTCATACATCTTCTGGGTATGGGTGAGCTGCCAGATAGGTCTTGTTTCAATATCCTTTTCCTTTAGCTGCTTTATGACTGCATTCCGGTCCAGACCATCGTTTTTTATGAACAGGGAATAGAACCACAGGTTGTTTCTCGCCTTCTGGTTAAACTTAAGCAGCTCAAAGTTTTCCATTGATATTAAGGCATTGCCGTAGTACTCATAATTGTTTTCCTTGATCCGGATAAAGTCCTCCAGGCATTCCAGCTGACCGACTCCAAGGGCTGCCTGTAAGTTGGTCATGCGGTAGTTATAACCCACTTCATTGTGAGTATAATGAAAGGGATCATCTTTTGACTGGGCAGCAAGATACTTAGCTTTTTCCAGGGACCTGCCATCCTTTGCAGTCAGCAGTCCTCCTCCTCCTGTGGTGATGATCTTATTGCCGTTAAAGGAATAGGCTCCGAAATCGCCAATGGTTCCTGCATATTGTCCACGGTATGTTCCCTGACTGTAGCGGGTACCCAATGCTTCCGCTGCATCTTCGATCAGTTTAAGCCCATAATGTCCGGTCAATGCTTTCAACCGTTCCATATCCGCCATGTTTCCAAAAATATGGACAACGACGACCGCCGTGATGATCCGGTTTGTACTCTTATTGATCAGCCCGGAAGAGGTTATGACGCATTCCTTTTTCAAAAAATCCTCAAGCTTGTCACAATCTATATTCAGAGAGTCATCACAATCCATAAAAACAGGGACAGCACCTATGTAGGCAGCTGGATTGACTGAAGCAATAAAGGTAAGGGTTGGGACAATCACTTCCTGTCCCGGTTTCACACCGGATAAGAGCATGGCTAAATGGATCGCGGCAGTTCCGCTTTGAACGGCCGCCGCGCCGGAGACATTTAAATAAGAAGCCATGCCCTGTTCAAATCTTGCCACATAGCTGCCTGCTGTTGATATCCAGCCACTGTCAAGGGCATCTAATATATATTTTTTTTCGTTCCCCGTTAGATTGGGAACCGATAAAGGTATCATATTTGTTCCTCCGCTCCTGGTCTGATTCTAAAGGTTATAGATGCTGGTCTTATACTTATCCTGGTTTTTCTCCATCCAGTCAATGGTTTTTTTTAGGCCAAGGGAAAGAGAGTATTCCTGGTTCCAGTCTGTAAGCTCTTTTAACTTTTTATTTGATCCAAGAAGCCTGTTTACCTCACTTTTTTCAGGGCGCATCCGTTCCGGTTCGCAGACGATCCTGGCCTGGGGATTGATCTGGAGGATCAGTTCCGAAGCAAGTTCGCCGATGGAGATTTCAGTTTGGCTTGCGATGTTGATTTCTTCGCCAATGGTTTTTTCTGACTTTTCTATTTCAATAAAACCGTTTACAGTATCTTTTACATAATTAAAATCCCTGGTAGGAGTCAGGCTGCCAAGGCGTATCTCTTTGGTCCCAGTCAGCAGCTGGCTGATGACGGACGGTATTACAGCTCTTGCAGACTGCCTGGGGCCATAAGTGTTAAATGGCCTGACAATGGATACCGGAAGAGAAAAGCTTCTGTAAAAGGCTTCTGCCAGACGGTCCGCTCCGATCTTCGTAGCGGAATAGGGCGATTGTCCCTGAAAGGGATGGGATTCGTCAATCGGAACATATTTGGCGCTGCCATAAACCTCAGAAGTAGAGGTGATGAGTACCTTATCCGTACCAAGGCTTCTTGCGGCCTGGAGAACATTTAACGTTCCCTTTATATTGGTATCCACATAGGAATCAGGAGAGTGATAGCTAAAGGGGATGGCGATTAAAGCGGCCAGATGAAAGACCGATTCTATCCCTGTCATGGCATTCCTTACGCCGTTTGGATCCCGGATATCCCCGGGGTGTATCTCGATTTCCTTCTTTATTTCATCAGGAAGAGAATCCAGCCAACCCCAGGTATTGAAGGAATTATAAAAAGTAAACGCTCTTACATCGTATCCCTGTTCAACAAGTGTTTCTGTTAAATGACTGCCTATAAATCCATCCGCTCCAGTAACCAAAACTTTTTTCATGTTTCCTCCCTTACCTGTGATGGTTATCGAAAACCTTTATTTTATAACTGCTCATTTTATCTGAAATAGAAAAGCAGAATTCGCCCTGATCGTTGGTCAGCCCATGCTCAAGATAAGTTCCTTCATATTTTTGTTCCTGTACTTCTTCGTTGTATACGGGGACAAGCTTTTCTAAGATAACAATGGCACCTTTAACCGGACAGGAATCTTTATAACGGACCCTCCCTTTTATTAATATACCTTCCAAATGATATTCATGATTAATCTGTTCCATAATGCAACCCCGCCTAAGTGGTTAAAAGTGGTTCGAAAATATCCAGCTGGTAACAGGCAAATTTGTCTTTCTCCACGGTTATGGCAAATTGTCCGGACTCATTGGTGATCACGTAGCCTTTGTTCATCCTCTGGTTATCCCCGGTAATTTTGCTGACCCGGACGACCGCGCCTTCTAAGGCCTCATGGCGTGAATTATAAATAGTGCCTGTTAACAAAACCTTATCTGATTTTTCTATGGTTATGGTTGTTTTTAAAATGTCGCGGTTCTTAAAATGCTTTGGTGACAAGATGATCTCTGTATAACCGCTCAATGGGCTTCCTCCTTTCTGCATCAGAGAAGGGGAGCATAGACCGCTAATTCATACTTCATATAGGTCTTTGCTTTCAACGAGAATAAATAATACCCATTCTCATCTGTTAAGGTATAACCCAGGAGGCTTCTGGTGTTATCCCTGCAGTCGATCTGGGTGATCCGGACCGCAGCTCCTGCACAAGGCTTCTGGTTCTCACTGTATACGGTCCCATTGATGATCTGGAATTTCTGTTTTTCTAAGTGGATGTCAAAATGATATTCCGGGTGGGATTGGAGTTTAGCTCCGTTTATTTTTAACGAAGACTTTTTGAAGCAATTCATATAACCTCTTATGCCTCCCTCCGCTTTCCGGGGTTTCCGTAATGCTGCGGGTATATACGGTTACATTTAATTCCTGCCTATCCTTCGTATCCTCCGCATTAATAATGTTTCCCGCCTGTTCTTTCCCATTGACGATCATCTTATTTACTTCCACCTCTTTGTATTTTATTTCATTAATTTCTTTACTCCTGCCTTCCGTTTCCATAGCCTTATCCCCTTTTTTTATTAAACTATATGCGGTTCATAGAATTCTGTCACCGTTTCCAAAATGGTTTCCTTTACTTCTTCAAGCATTTCCTTCATTTTTTCAAAATATATCTTAAAAGCTCTTGCCTGATGCTGCAGATCAGAGGTCAGCTTCTCATAATCCATAGCAGACATGTTAAACGTTCTTTCCTTCATTTCATAAACGAATTCGCTGAAATATCCTCCTAAATATCCAGTGTCAGCAGCATTTTCAAAATCATTTACAATCTTTAGAATATATAAGATCCGCTGCAGGTCAATATCCGTTTCTTCCATATTGAGCAGAGATTTTGTCTGGTTTTCAGAGCATATGATTTCACATAACTCCAGGCCCTGGCTTGCCTTTATCCGGTATTCTTCAATGAAGCAAAGAAGGGAGTCTATGGTTTTTCTGCTGTCTATCTGAATCTCCTGGTTTGAGAGGCAATTCTTTTTTTGCCTTCCGGAAGTTTCTTCCTTAAATACTTCCGACAGCTCCTTATGGGGGGCGCCTTTTATATCCGCTCCATAAGAACAATTGATAAACCGTATTCGTTTCTGGTCTTTATAAATAGCAATATAATGTTCCAGTCTTCTCCTGTAATGATCCAGGGTGATGGTCGTCCCGACCGGATTGCCGTATACATCCTTTACAATGGTTGTGGCCCCATAGAGGAGGCTCTTGTCATAATCAAAGACTGCGCTGTCTGCATGATGTTTATTATAAGTATAAGCGAGATCCTGGCCCAAAAGTATGATGGGAGAGCAGCCCATCATGTTTGCAATATCAATACAGGCGTGGGCGACCGAACCTCCGCAGTACACACCCTGATATTGTTCAAAGCCCTTCACTGTTTGAGAAAGCAGGAGAGAAATAAAGATTTTATCTCCCTTATAATTTCCAACCAGATATCGGTTGCTGTATTCATAAAATGCAAGGGGAACTTCTAAGTCCAGGCAGTTCTTCATCATATCAAAGTTTGCATCAACCGGATCTACGGATACGATCATATCCGGAAGGATCCCATTTTTCGTTAAAGCCTCAGCAGTCCTGCTTCCGGTAATGATAAAATACTGGTCTAACTGATCCTTATGATTGAGCATATCCCTGATGTTTGAATCCAGGGAAGGGCCTCCGGATACCACAAGTGCGGGAACATTGAGATTGGTGGACCGGTAGTGGTGAATGGGAGTGCTCTGATTTAAAACCTTCATATTTGCAGTCATGTTTTGTATGAAAATTTTTTTGAATCGTTTTGCAAGCTCCACCTGGGAAGCCGCGTTGATGATGGTCCAATCCAGATGTTCAATCAAACGGTCGTATTCTTCCTTATAAACACTGGAATAGTTGCCGAATGCGTGAAAGTAAATATTATTGATATTTTTAAAATGAATGGTATTTTCAAAAATTTGTCTTACTTGTTTTTCCTCAAACGGAACAAGGCTTATATTGTCTGCTAATTTAGAATCGAATTTTTTGCAGATCCCAGGGTTTGGTTCTAAAATAATCACTCTGTTTTTGGCACACAGCAATTTTTTTAAATCTTGAAGGTATTCTCCCGTATCAATTCCGAATAAAAAGATCAGGGAATCAAATTTTAAATCCTCTAAAGTATATAATAATTGATTGATTTCTTTTCTGTAATCCAACTGGTCTGCCAGAAAAAAGAACTTCTTATTTTTCTTTATCCGATATACGTGATATCCATCCATTGTTTTATATTTTTTCATGATAATCTCCGTGTTGACTGGCTTTTTATTCCCGTTTTAACGGGTGAATAAGCAATTAATTTGTATTGCTTTTCACTAATCCTGGGAAGTGATATTCCATAAGTACCATCTTGAAGTGTAAAGGTTACACCTAAGGCTTTTTCCTCAGAAGGGACATGGGAATCATCCACGAGAAGTATTTCAACCGCAGCGTTTGGCAGCGGCTTTCCAGTTGGACTGTATACGGTTCCCGTGATTAATATAAACGCGTTATTTGATAAGGTAATATCTGCTGTCACGATTCCGGAACAAATGATCTGACAGCCTGTGAAAGTTATTTTTTGCTGCAATTCTCCCCCTCCTTTGTTTATATAATAATGCTGCTTTAAAGAAAGGCGCCTCAAAGGTTCCTTCCCAAATCCCATACATGCCAGATATTCTAATATTAGCTTGAATTTGTTCGTAGTTGGTGAGCGTGATGTTGGATTTTTAACCTTTGAAGCACCCTTTTTAAATGTTAGTGAGCATAGAACTTAAATATCAGCTTTACCCCGGCTCTGCAGGTAATGCCGTAAATGGCATTTGCATCAGTAAATGTTTCCCGGCTTGGAGCAGCAGTGGTAGGATTTGTACTTTCCCATACCGCTACAGCACCGCTTCTTAGGATTGTATTACTGAATAATGCAGAACCTCTTACTAAAAGTAAACCCCAGCTTGTTGTAGAAAGATTAGCAGGAACCAGTACTCCTGAAATAGCAGAAGCAGCTGAGATTGTTTTCGCGATTGGTTTATAGTTGGCCATAAGGTTGCCCCCTTTTAACAAATTGTAGAAATACGTATTTCTTATATATAGTATGTCCCCAGCTGCAAGAAGTGACTGTCAGGGGGAGCAGGGGAAAAGAGAGATCTGGACGTTAGAAAGCAAAAAACATAAGAGAAACAATTACCAGTTTTCACATCTAATTTAAGATTTTTTTATTACTAATGAGACAATTTTTCCCAACAATCGCTTTTATTTCCTAAAAACTATTGTCTTTTATTTTAAATCGGTTATATTACTTTATATGTTATAAATTAATTTTGTAACGATACAAAGGAGGATTTATGAATTTAAAAGGAATTCGGCGGAAGATCATCTTAAATACATTGATTGTCACCATCATTATTTCTGTGGTTACAACCATTGTATTGTCCGTATCCGCCATGTCTCTGACCAATCTCACATTGATGGAAACCCTCATGCCTTTTGCTAAAACTGCTTCAAAAAGTATTGAGAGCAGTCTGCATATCATGGCAGACCGTATATTTATGATTGGGGAAAATCATGAACTGACATCAGAGGAAGCGACACTTGAGGAAAAACACCAGGTTCTTGACAAGGCCACATCTGGAATAGAATTTGTATGGCTGGCCCTCTACACCCGGGAAGGCAGACTATATACGGGCAACGGAAACAGTCCTTCCGATATTTCCGGAGGAGATTTGTTCAAAAAGATGCAGGAAACTCAAAATCTTGTGATCGGGGATACTTCTGTCGGGGAAAATGGACTTGAAGTATATGTTGGTATGCCCATAACCACAGAAAAGAATAACACCTTTTATCTGGTTGGAAGTTATAAGTATGATATGCTTGATGATGTGATCAGCAGTATACATATTGGCTACAGCGGCCACGCTTTTGTTATGAACGAAAGCGGCCAGGTGGTTGCTTACCCTGATACAGATTTAATTAAGAGCGGAGAGAATGTATATTCTCTTTATAAGGATAATGGAAAGCTCCTGGAAGTATTTGATGCAATGAAATCAGGAAGGATCGGATCCGCTTCTGTGTCCTTAGATGGGAAGGATACTCTTGTGGTCTATGCACCTGTACGAGGGGCTAACTGGTATTTAGCCATCATAACGCCAAAATCAGACTTTACGAATATCGTTAACACTGCCGTTATGATCAATATAGGCATTACCATAACCCTTACCCTGCTTGCAATTTTATTTATAGCCCGGTTTGCAGGAAAAATCTCAAAGTCTTTGAGAAGTGTAACAGAGCGGATACAGAAGCTGGCTCAGGGAGATTTGACAAGTCCTGTAGAAGTGATGATGACAAACGATGAGGCCCAGACCCTTTCTAATTCGCTGAAAGAAACCATAGAACAGGTGAGCGGATATATTTCCCAGCTTCAAAATGCTCTGGAACGGCTTTCCGCCGGCAATTTAGACGTCAGTGTCAGCGATCAGTTTGCAGGAGATTTTGTGGTTATGAAAGATTCCATTCATAATATTACGGATTTCTTAAACCTGTTGATCAATGACCTTCAGCGGTCGGCTGAAACCCTGAACCATGCTGCCCAGGAGGTATCCCAAAGTGCCCTCCTTATGAATGAATCTTCCGGCCATCAGTCCATGTCCATTGACCGGCTCGTGGAGGAGACAGACTCCATCTCAAAAGACATTGTCATTGTGGATGAGCATGCAAGAACCGCCCGTGAACTTATGGAGCAGTCCATGGAAAAGCTGTCAATGGGCGATGAACATATGGAGAATACCCTTCAGGCAATGGAGAATATCAGCCATAATGCCGCCGAAATAACAAAAATCACAAAATTCCTGGAAGAAATAGCATTTCAGACAAACCTTCTTGCCCTGAATGCAAGCGTTGAAGCCGCACATGCAGGCGAAGCAGGAAAAGGGTTTGCCGTAGTAGCAAATGAAATCCGTGATCTTGCTGAAAAAAGTGCGGAATCTTCAAAGCGTACTGCCGAGATGATCGTACATTCCCAACAGGCGATTGAAGAGGGGGTCAGGTATGCCGATCTTACCGCTCATTTTTTAAATGAGCTGACGGATATTTCCAAGCAGACCTATGAGATAACAGAAGACCTGGCAAAACTTGTGGGGAATGAGAAATTAAGCCTTGAGAATGCATCTCTTGACATCTCCCAGATATCCCGGCACGCCCGTCAAAACCTTGAATCAAGCAGTGCTGTGGCTTCTTTAAGCGGGGATCTGGCACAACAGGCTCAAAGTCTTGAAGAAATGTCCGGACGTTTCCGTCTTCGTTCCGGTTCTGAAAGGAGGGAGGGACAATGATTCAAAGAAAACGTTATATCATGATCTTCCTGGTTCTTATGACTATGCTTTCCATAAACGGCTGTAAAAAAGAGGAAAGCAGGCTGGAGGATGGCTTTTATACGGTTGAAATGTCGGATTACATCAATGGCTGGAAGGAATTTGTTACCATCCGGGTCAGCGGCAGTAAAATCGTTACGGTTGAGTACAATGCTAAAAATTCAAGCGGATTCATCAAATCCTGGGACATTCCCTATATGCGCAATATGCTCGACAAAAAAGGGACATACCCAAACCGCTACACGCGCACATATGCAGCTGATTTCCTGGCAGCACAAAGCGACAAGGGAATCGATGCTGTAAGCGGTGCCTCTGTTTCGGGAGGTAATTTTCAGAAAATGGCCTCTCTTTTGATGGAAAAGGCAAGAAAGGGAGATGATTCTCTCGGTATCGTAGAAACTGACCAATAGATGAACGGATAGACCGGCATTATTTCCAAATAAAAAGGACCGCCGCCCATAGATGGTTACTCATCGATGTGGCAGCGGTCTTTTTACTGTATGTGATATAAAAGCATCGGAAACAGATGGCAGCAATTCCGGCTCTTATTATTAGGTTGAGCCGGCAAAGAGGCCTTTCAGAGCGACTCTGCCGACTTAGTAAAAACATATATGTAAGCGCTCTGGCCGCTTTCTTTTGCTTTTATGTTTATAATATTATCATACAGGAGAATTGTGAAGGAAATTTGACCAGGTTCTAAAGAAAGTATGAAAGAAATGAAGAAATTCTGACAAAAATTGGAAATGTATCCAAGCCGATGCTGCTTATACTATTCATAACAGAGAAATCTCTGTTATGGGATGTTCCGTAAAGCATGAAAACAGGCGGAGGTATGGATATGCTGCTGGAAAGGAATCTAATTGAACATTGTTCCCCCACACTGGCCTCCATTAAGACGGCAAACTTATTCAGCCATCCCTTTTCCTCGGAGATGGACTTGGAAAGCGAGCTCTCCCGCTTAAACGGACAGCTGGGAGAAAAGGGAATATCCTTGCTTTTGTTATGCAGGCGCGGGAATAAGGCGCTTATCTATGTCTACCGGAAAGCTCATTTGAAAGCTGATTTAAGCCGGCCGG
>DEYX01000141.1:0-147 GCA_002365025.1 Hungatella sp. UBA3147
GCGCTCTCCCAGCTGAGCTATACCCCCATGTCCGCTATTATAGCAAAGCATTAAAAAAATTGCAACAATATATTGCATTTATTTTTTAAAATGTTATAATAATTCAAGAACATTTGAATATAGTTGTCTTCAGGGCAGGGTGAAATT
>DEYX01000141.1:395-20784 GCA_002365025.1 Hungatella sp. UBA3147
CAGGGCAGGGTGAAATTCCCGACCGGCGGTAAAGTCCGCGAGCGCAAATTGCGCAGAATTGGTGTAATTCCAATACCGACAGTATAGTCTGGATGAAAGAAGATGTGTTAAATAGTGATAATACACCTGTTTATTTTTAACACCTGAAAGGCATACTTTCAGGTGTTACTTATTTTTCAGGAGGCTTTACAATGAATATGACAAAGCAAACAAGTAAACTCACCCTCATGGCCATGCTTTGTGCGCTGGCCTTTGTAGCCGTTGTGGCGATCCGGATCCCTCTCATCCCCATGCTGCCTTTCCTGGAGTATGAGCCAAAGGATGTTATTATCCTTACCGGCGGCTTTCTATTCGGGCCAATGTCAGCAGCAATGATCTCTGTCATCGTGTCTTTTGTGGAGATGTTTACCATCAGCAGCACCGGAATCATCGGACTGATCATGAACGTTCTTTCCACGGTGGCATTTGTCTGTCCGGCGGCTTACCTCTATAAGAAACGCCATTCCCTTTTGGGTGCATTCCTTGGCATGGTGGCAGGTACCTTACTCATGACCCTGGTCATGGTTTTGTGGAACTACCTTATCACCCCAATTTACATGGGATATCCAAGGGAAGCCGTGGTAAAACTTCTACTCCCTGCATTCGTCCCTTTTAACCTTTTAAAGGGAGGAATCAACACAGCCCTGACGCTTCTTATCTATAAGCCGTTAGTCACCACGTTGAGAAAATCCAATCTCATGATTCCAGTTTCCACGGATGCACCAAAAAAGCAGACTTTCAACCTTGGCATGACCCTTGCTGCAGGAATCATCTTAGTAACGTGTATTCTGGCTGTCCTGGTTATGAAAGGTATTATCTAAGTCAATCGGATATTCGTGATCCGCTCCGCTGCTTACTACAGCAAGCGTGCACTGCTTCACCGGGCATAACCTCATAGCTGCTATGACAGCTTCTCAGAGCTTGTCAGAAGAGGCTTGCACCCCTTCAATAAAAAGGTATTTTAAAGTACACGGCATAGTCAGTCTTGACTATGCCGTTTTGCTGTTTGTTCCATTCATTCCGATAGTTCAATCCAACTCACGGTTGTAATGGATATCCACCTGCTGTACCTCCATTTACCGCTGCTCTGGCAGGTAGCGTGGATAATGATTTTTTCAAAGCATAAATTTCCAGCTTGTGGTAAGATGTGGTATAATGAGGTTAGAAAAATGAAGCGGGGAAAGGCGGGGGAAATTTAATGTATATTTCAAAATGTGAGGTGATGAAATCGTGACAAACAAAAAAATCACAGTGCAATTTACGATACTGACATTTACCATAGCCTATCTTGTGTCAGGTACTTTGATTGCTCTTGGGAAATTTGGATATTCCGTTCACAATTGGGTCCACACGCTACAGCAATTCGGGATGAATATTCCATTTGCAATCTATATTTTGTCACCCGCTATTGCTTCATATATCGTTCTGAAGAGAAATAATAAAATAGCGGATTTTAAGGAATGGTTGAAAACTGTTTTTTACGCCAAAATTAACATATCTATCTATTTGTTCGTTGTTGCAGGGCTTGCACTGTATTTTTTGACACATATTGCTGTTTCGGGCCGCGCGGAAATGGTGCTTCCATTTTATACGTTCTTTCTATCCCTGCCTGGTAACCTTATTATCGGCGGCATGGAGGAATCTGGTTGGATGTACGTATTACAGCCTGAGCTTGACAAAAAATATGGCTTTGTTTTATCTGCTGTTTTTGTTGGAATCATTTGGACTTTATGGCATATCCCACTCTTCTTCATTCCGGGGACGAATCACGGAGAGGGACTCATTAACTTTTGGATGTTTGCAGTCCAACTCATGTCGTTTCGGTTTTTTAATGGGGCAATCTACAAAATATCAGGAAAAGGCTGTGTGTTTATGTGCGTATTGTTCCACACCATGTTCAATGCAGCATCACCCATTTTGGGTACCACGACTATGACTTGGGCGGGAACAATTGCCGCAAATTCCATTCTTGTTCTTGTTTCAATTGTAACCGTTGTAATATATGAAAAAAAGAGCAGACAAATCGTATAATCATTTAGGGCATTCCTTTGGAACCCCTGTTATGCGTGTCATAGCTTCGCCCTATTCCTCTTAACTTAAAAGGCGGACGATCAGCTTTATACCGATCGTCCGCTTTTTGTTGTCATATCTGCTTGCCGGCTGCCCAATTTGAACGCTCCTTGATACTTCCTTATTGGGTGACAGCTAAGTCCTATAACCTTTTTAACCAAATGGGTTTTCTGATTTATAAAGCATTCCCTTTGGCTGATTAAATCCAATCTCTTCTACCCCAAGGTACTTAAATACTTCAAATATAGCCTTGCCATAATGTCCGAAAGCAACCGCTCCATGATGAGGGAAGTTCTTTTCGATCAGCACATGGCGGTAAAATCTTCCCATTTCCGGAATAGCGAAAACTCCGATGGAGCCAAAGGAACGGGTAGCTACAGGAAGCACCTCTCCCTGAGCAACGTATGCGCGGAGTAAATTGTCTGCTGTACTCTGAAGGCGGAAGAATGTAATATCACCAGGAGCGATATCGCCCTCAAGGGTTCCCTGAGTAACCTCCTCCGGAAGCGCTCTTGCCATGATCATCTGGTATTTCATCGAGCAGGAAGACAGCTTTCTGGAGCAGGTATTTCCGCAATGGAAGCCCATAAAGGTATCCTGGTGGGTATAATCATACTTACCCTTAATATCTCCATCATACATATCGGCAGGAACCGTGTTATTAATATCAAGCAGGGTTACGGCGTCCATGCTGATGCAGGTTCCGATAAATTCACTGAGAGCTCCGTAAATATCCACTTCACAGGAAACCGGGATGCCCATTCCTGTCAGACGGCTGTTTACATAGCAGGGAACACAGCCAAACTGGGTCTGGAATGCTGGCCAGCATTTTCCTGCAATCGCTACATATTTCCGGTATCCCTTGTGGGCCTCCACCCAATCCAGCAGGGTGAGTTCATACTGGGCAAGCTTTGGAAGAATTTCCGGCTTCTGGTTACCCTCTCCCAGCTCCTTTTCCATATCCTTAACAACATCAGGGATTCTTGGATCGTTTGCATGCTTATTAAAGGCCTCAAATAAATCCAGCTCCGAATTTTCTTCAATCTCCACGCCCAGGTTATACAGCTGTTTAATCGGGGCATTGCATGCCAGGAAGTTTAAGGGGCGCGGGCCGAAGCTTATGATTTTTAACTGGGAAAGTCCTACAAGAGTTCTGGCAATGGGAAGGAATTCCTCGATCATGCCGGCACATTCCTCAGCAGTTCCAACCGGATATTCCGGTATATATGCTTTAATATTTCTAAGCTTTAAATTATAGCTTGCATTCAACATTCCGCAGTACGCATCCCCGCGTCCCTGGGTTAAGTCATCTCCGCTTTCCTCTGCTGCTGCAATAAACATAACCGGTCCGTCAAAATGCTTTGCAAGAAGGGTTTCTGAAATCTCAGGTCCAAAGTTTCCTAAATAAACGACCATTGCATCGCAGCCGGCTTTCTTCACATCCTCCAGAGCCTGAACCATATGGATCTCGCTTTCCACGATACATACTGGACATTCGTAAATATTGGCGGCATCATACTTTGCATTATATGCCTCCACCAGCGCTTTTCTTCTGTTCACTGATAAAGTTTCCGGGAAACAGTCCCTGCTCACCGCTACAATTCCTACTTTTATTTCTGGGATATTATTCATTCTATTACTCCTCCTGTTGTTATTCAGGCATGTTCCTTAGGATTTTATGCCTGTTGATTTTATTGTTAAGCATTTGTCAAATGGATAGATTTTCTCCTGATATTCCAATATAAGCATGTTCCGGAAGTCCGCCCTCCTTGTGTCCAATGAGCCATTTGTTCTTAGCAAACAGCAGTCTGTCTTCTTCATTCACTGCTTCTCCTGCCAGCCCTAAGTCAGTATTGGTATCCTTTGGCAGAATCACAACACATCGGAAACCGCCTTCCTCCGCATGGCATGGCGCATAATGAAGGGTCGTTGCATAAACCTCGATCACAGTTCCTGCCGGTACGAGGAATGCTTCCATCTTACCTGAATCGTATGTATAATCCGGGGTAATATCCTGCTGCCTTCCTAAAATCAGGATCAGATCCGTCACCGCAATATTGATCTCTGAACTTCTGTGGTATTCTACTGCATTCAGCTTCTTATTGTGGCCGTTGCAGTAACCTACCTGAATGGGTAGCTGGCCGTAGAGCTTCTTTTCCATCTCCTTAGAAACAGCCAACTCCTCTAATTCTACTACAGAAGGAACATAAACCACATCTTCCGGAAGGGGTGTCTCCTTCATCTTTTCCAACAGTTCCCCTGCATCATATCCTGTAACCACTTTCCCATAAATCTGAAAAGCAGGATCTGTCACTGGTTTGATTATTAATTCCATGGTTTTTCCTCTCCTTTTCTACTCTCCGAATACAGCCAGATAATCCTTTTTAAATTTTTCAATGCCCTGGTCTGTCCCCATTTCATTGGCCATTCCACCCTCCGGTTTTCCTTTGTCTTTCATTACAAAGCTGCAAGTTTCTTATAGCTGCCCTTTAAATCCTCATACAGTTCTTTATATAACTGATGGTATTTCTTATAAAGGCCGGCCTGGTTTTCCTCCGGTCCCGTAGTCTTATCCGCGGAGATCAGGGCATCACAGGCAGCTTCCACGCTCTCAAAAATACCACACCCAACTCCAGCCAGAATAGCAGCTCCCAGAGCCGGTCCTTCTGTCTGAGCCACGGTCTTTACATGACAGTCATACATATCCGCCAGCATCTGACGCCATACCGGGCTCTTTCCGCCGCCGCCGCATGCCATCATCTCTCCTACCCGGATCCCCATCTCATTGAGGATATCATTGCAGTCGCTGAGAGAATAAGAAACTCCTTCCATTACGGCCCGCAGCATATGCTTTCTCGTATGGATGGCAGAAAGTCCAAAAAATACTCCCCGGCAGTCCGGGTCCAGATGAGGAGTCCTCTCCCCCATTAAATATGGAAGGTAAATAAGCTTATCGCTTCCTGCTTCCACCTGGCTCACATCCCGGTTAATGAGATCGTAAACATCAATCCCCTGTTTATTTGCTTCTTCCACATAGTCCTGGCAGAAATTATCCTTAAACCACTTTAAGGACAGCCCGGCCCCCTGGGTCACTCCCATGACATGCCATGCTCCCGGTACTGCACAGCAGCAGGTATGGACTCTTCCTTTCGGGTCAATGGTAACCTGGCTGCTGTGAGCAAACACAACCCCGGAAGTTCCTATGGTGGTAAAGGCCGTTCCATCCTTCACTACCCCTGTTCCGACGGCAGCTGCCGCATTATCTCCGGCACCTCCCACGACCTTTGTCTCCTCCGAAAGTCCGGTTCTCTCTGCAATTTCAGGAAGGAGTGTTCCCGTTACCTCACAGGATTCAAAAACTTCTCCCAAAAGCTTTGGATTAATATTTAGCTTATTTAAAACTTCCTCGGACCAGCATCTTCCGGGAACATCTAAAAGCTGCATTCCGCTGGCATCAGAAACCTCAGTAGCGAAAACTCCGGTCAATATGTAACGGATATAATCCTTGGGAAGAAGGATGTGCCTGCACCGATCGTAGTTCTCCGGTTCATTCTTCCTTACCCATAAAATCTTGGCTGCCGTCCAGCCGGTGAGAGGCGGATTCGCAGTGATCTCGATCCAGCGCTCTTTTGGCATGATGGAAAGCATGTCTTCCACTTCGGCTGCGGTTCTCTGGTCGCACCAGATAATCGAGGGACGTATCACCTCATTCATTTCATCAAGCATCACTAGTCCGTGCATCTGGCCTGAGATGCCGATTCCTTTCACATCCTCTTTTAAAACTCCTGACTCCTTCATGACCTGGGAAAGGGTATCAAGAACCGCATCCCTCCAGTCTTCCGGCTTCTGCTCCGCCCAGCCATTCTTAGGCTGATAAAGGGGATATTCCCTGGATGCAGAAGCAATCACACCGCCCGTTTCATCGAACAGGACGGTCTTTGTTGCTGATGTCCCCACATCAATTCCAATCAAATACTTCATCCTAATACCTCCTCGAAAGATCTCTATTCTGATTATAATATACATGCCTGAAAAAAGCGTGCGCTTATTTGTCCAAGTAGTAGCACTTTCTTGCACTTTTGCAATGAGCAGTGCGAAATAGGCCATGAAAAGATTTTCGTTGTGCTTGCACATAAGAAAATCTTTTCATGGCCTATTTCATAGGGCGAATGCCCGTGAGCGAACGAAACCGCAGGTTTCGCGAGCTGCACTGCGGACTTATCGCACATTAAACCCAACAGCCATATATATACCTTATTACCTACCGCAAATCATTCCATCACATAGACATTTAAAGATCCGCAAGGTATAATAAAGAAAAAAGAGGCTGTCTGTCCGACAGCCCCGTTACCAAGGAGGTTTTCATGGATTTAAAAGAAAAAATGAGAAGCGGAAAACTCTATAATTGTGTTGATGATGACCTGATCGTGGAACAAACCAGCTATCTGGAAATCCTCTATGACTTCAACCAGACCCGCCCATCCGAAGGCGAAAAGCGGCAGGAAATCTTAAAAAAGCTTTTTGCCGAAATCGGAAAAAACTGCTACATAGAACCCCCGCTTCACGCCAACTGGGGAAGTCACGTTCACATGGGCAATGACGTATATGCAAACTTTAATTTAACCCTGGTGGATGACGCCGATGTCTATATAGGAAATAACGTCATGTTCGGCCCAAACGTTGTGGTAGACACAGCCGCCCATCCCATCCGACCTGATATCCGAAAAAGGCAGATCCAGTTTAACGTCCCCGTCACCATTGAGGATAACGTATGGATCGGAGCCGGAACCATCATCCTTCCAGGCGTCCGGATCGGTGAAAACAGCGTAATCGGAGCCGGAAGTGTTGTGACCAGGGATATCCCCGCCAACGTGGTGGCCTATGGAAGCCCATGCCGTGTCATAAGAGAAATCGGCGAGCGGGATATGAAATACTACTTCAAAGACTGGGAAATCGATACTGAAATATAGACGTTTCCCTATGCCTTCCTGCTTTCAAAGTAAACGAACTTATCAATCGCATCTAAAATATCGCTAAAATCTTCCCGGGGAGCCAAATCAATGTATTGCTTTAACAGCTCCCCTTCCTGCTTTTTATATGGCCCGTAAAAAATATCATACAGGTTATGCCCCCGCATATAGATCTTAAATTCCTCCATATGGGTCTTTAAATCTTCCGGGGATTCCATATCCTTCCCCACTGCCTCCACAAACTGCTTTCCGCTCTTTAACCGGTAAAGGTATTCCTTCCATTTATTAAACAGCGTCCGGTAGAATGCATCTTCATCTTCCACCACTCCCAGCTTTGCCATGATTTTGGGATTCAGGAAATAATTTTCAAAAGAATAGTACTTTAATATAAGCACATTTTTTCTGGTGACCTTTGGAAGCTTGTCAATATCCTCCAGACTGCGCTCATCATAATACCGGCAAAGCTGGCCTGCCAGCTCCTCAGGGTTCTTTCCGTCCCCATCCCGGATCATCAGGAACTGATCCCTTAAATAAACCTGGTTCATATACTTTAAATTTGCATACGTCTTTATATTGGTACAGCTGTTGGTGGTGATAATGGAGATCCGGGATAAGTTTCCCTCCTTATCATAGATTTCTGAATAATATTTTTCCAACAGCAGCGGCAGACGGCTCTTATCCTGCTTCCCCTCCACAATAAACACAAAGCTGACCCCTAGAAGATCGTTGGCCCCATAACCCAAATCGTCCAGAATAGCATCTATATCGGTTCTGTCCCTGACAACAGAATAGCCGTCACGCTCCAGCACCACCTGCCGGATCTGGCGTCTGGTAAAATTAAACAGCATACTGGGTGAATGAGTAGTGAAAATCACCTGATTCTTCTTGGATAACCGGTAAAGGATCTCACTGGATATTTTCTGAAGCTGGGGATGAAGGAAAATCTCAGGATCCTCTACAATGACAATACTTGGAATCCGTTTTTCATCCTCTGTATAAGTCTCCAAAAGAGACAGCATGTAAAGGCTTTTCATACCATTGCTCAAGTTGTTTATAGGGCTTAGCTTTCCTCTTTCCACATGATAAGTCTCCGCTATTACTTTAAACAATTCACACGGATTGCAGTTTAAAGAAAAGTGGATTTCCTCATAGCCGCCGTTTTTTCTGTAATTGTCATTGACCCTTTCGGCAAAGTTATTTAAATTTAACTGATACATCTTATATTCCAGCAGCTTAGCCGTCTCATAGATCTGCAGTTCTTCCGGCTTCTTCTGGTTGATCAGTCCGATACATTTAAAACACTGGTTGCATTCCCTGGCACTGTCAAACATGCACACGTGGGTCCTTAGCTTTGAGAGCTGGTCATCCTCCTGGAAAAGCAGCAGATCATTCTGAAACTGGTTTAAATCCCGTTCCGAGTCAATGTAATAAAGCCTGGGAAAAATCTCCCTTATATACCGGTTATTTTTCCGGTATCCATCCTTAAACCGGACGACCCCGTTCCAGTTTACCTGATAGGAGAAGGTCAGGCTTCCTCCCCGGTAGGAAGGCAGCTTTGTTACAAAATCGTGGAGCCATGCATCAAACCGCTTATACTGGCTCACCACCCCTCCCCTGTGAAAGGAAACCAGATCTTCCTGCGTAATTGCCAGGGTCATGGTGATCTCTATATTCTGCTTCTTCTCGTTAAAATCTTCTTCCGTAACTTCGTAGGCACCTGCAGCTGCGCGTATGGCATCTAAGACACCTGTTTTTCCCGTATTGTTCTTCCCCACCAGTATCAGGGCATTTTCCACATTTTGAATTTCCATATCCCGTATAGATTTAAAATTTTTAATATGTACCGATGTTATCTGCATAGGCCTCTCCTTTATAAAACTCAGTATAAAAGGCTGACAGGAAAATTTCAAGTTCTGCCCGAAAAAAAATCACACTGTCCTTTCCTCTCTATCATAGTATAGAATATATTCTTATCACAGGAGTGGTTCCTATGTTTGATCCTTATCTGGTGCTCACACCTATGCACTATATTTATCTCATCGGCGTCATTGTGATCCTGACTGTCATGGTTCTGCGAAAGGATACGCCCCTGGTCTGCATCCTTTTTCTCTTCCTCCTTGGCCTTGCAGGCCTTAAGTCCCTGACCGGAGGCATCATGACTGTATTCAACGCCATCTTGTATGCTTCCAGGGAGTTTGTGGATATCATCGCCACCATTGCCCTGGTCACTGCCCTTTCAAAATGCTTAAAAGACTTAGGAAGCGACTATCTGATGATGATTCCCATGTCAAAGGTCATGAAAACTCCAACCTTTACCTGGTGGATCCTTGGCTGTACCATGCTGGTATTTTCCCTCTTTCTCTGGCCTTCTCCCTCCGTGGCTCTGGTGGGAGCAATTATGCTGCCATTTGCAGTCAAAGCCGGTCTTGATCCTCTGGCAGCTGCCATGGCCATGAACTTATTCGGCCATGGAATTGCTTTAAGCTACGATTTCGTTATCCAGGGCGCTCCGTCCATTTCCGCAGCAGCAGCTTCCATTACCACCGACCAGATCCTGATCAAGGGGCGGCCTTTGTTTTTGGTAATGGGCATTGTTACCGTGGTTTCTGCATATCTGTTAAACAGGAGCGAAATCGCTGCCTACTGTCAGGAAGTCCATATCCAGAATGCCGAAGAACACCATGATATCGGGATTGCCGCGGTTATAATGGCGATCCTGACCCCTCTTCTTTTCCTGGCCGACATCTTTCTTATGCTGGCTTTTGATTTAAAGGGCGGAGACGCCACCAGCATGGTTTCCGGCACGGCCGTCCTGGTTATGTGCATTGGAGCGATTTTAGGCTTTGGCAGGCATTCTCTGGAAAAAGTAACATCTTATGTTACGGAAGGCTTTCTTTTTGCCATACGGATCTTTGCTCCCGTCATCATCATCGGGGCCTTTTTCTTTTTAGGAGGAGAAGGAATCTCCTCCATCATGGGGGAGCAGTTCCAAAGGGGAATTATGAACGACTGGGCCATCTGGCTGGCTCACAACGTTCCTCTCAACAAATATATGGCCGCATTTTTCCAGCTGGTGATCGGAGGCCTGACTGGCTTAGACGGTTCTGGTTTTTCCGGGCTGCCCCTTACCGGTTCCCTGGCCCATACCTTTGGGACGGCGGTGGGAGCTTCGGTTCCTATTCTGGCTACCCTGGGACAGATTGCTGCAATTTTCGTCGGCGGAGGTACCATCGTTCCCTGGGGGCTTATTCCCGTTGCAGCCATCTGCAGTGTAAATCCTCTGGAGCTTGCCAGAAAGAATCTTCCTCCGGTTATGATCGGTTTTCTTGCTACTTTTATTGCTGCCTGTTTCCTTTTATAGATAATCCAGCTTTAAGGAGGGATTTCCATGTGCGGAATTGCTGGTTTTTACAATCCAGATCACGATTACCAGAAAGATAAAGCCTATTATGAGAACATCCTGGAACAGATGTCAAAAACCCAAAAACACCGGGGACCTGACGATTCAGGGATCTGGCTCTTTCCTCAGGGAGGTATGTCTCATGCCCGTTTATCTGTTATCGACTTGACAACCGGCCGCCAGCCAATAACAAAAACAGAGGCAGGTAAAACATTTGGTATTGTGTACAATGGAGAAATTTACAATACAAAGGAGCTCCGCCGGGACTTAGAGGAGCGGGGCCATTCCTTTTCCACAACCTCTGATACAGAAGTTATTTTAACCGGATATATGGAATACGGGCCTGATTTTGCGAAACAGTTAAACGGTATTTTTGCCTTTGCCATCATGGACCCATTCCGGGAACGCTTATGCCTTTGTCGGGACCGTTCTGGCATAAAACCTCTCTATTACACCATACGGGATGGAGAAATTATCTTTGCTTCGGAGCTCAAAGGAATCTTTGCATATCCGGGCCTACCTCCTGTTTTAGACCGAAAAGGCTTAAATGAGGTTTTCTCCCTGGGACCGGCTCATACCTCCGGCTGCGGAGTTTTTAAAGGAATCAATGAAATCCTTCCGGGCCACATGCTTCTCTGTTCTAAGGACGGCTTCCACTTAAAATGCTATTGGAAGCTGGAAAGCAGGCCCCACGAGGACAGCTATGAGGAAACCATTGAAAAAACCTCCTTCCTGGTTCAGGATTCCATCCGCCGGCAGATGGTTTCCGATGTTCCTATCTGCACCTTTTTGTCAGGAGGGGTGGATTCCAGCCTGGTTTCGGCAGTCTGTGCTGCAGAACTGAAAAAACAGGGCAAACAGCTTACTACCTTTTCCTTTGATTTCGTCAACAATGATAAATTCTTTAAAGCCAGCACCTTCCAACCCTCGCAGGACCGCCCCTTCGTGGACCAGATGGTTAAATTTTTAGATTCCGACCATCATTATCTGGAATGTGACAACGGCACCCAGGCAGACCGGCTTTATGACTCTGTCCTTGCTCATGACCTTCCGGCCATGGGAGACATTGACTCCTCCCTTCTCCACTTCTGCTCCATGGTCAAACAGTTTAATAAGGTGGCTTTAACCGGGGAGTGTGCAGATGAAATATTCGGAGGATACCCCTGGTTTCATAAGGAAGAATGCTTTAAAGCCCAGACGTTCCCCTGGACCATGGACTTAGGAACGCGCAAAGCCATCTTAAAGGATGAATTTCTGGATTATCTTAAAATGGATGAGTATGTTATGGAAGCTTACGAAAAGTCTGTGGCGGAAACTCCCGTACTTTCCGAAGATAATCCAAAAGAAGCAAGAAGAAGAGAGATTTCTTATCTGAACCTCCGCTGGTTTATGCAGACCTTATTAAACCGGATGGACCGTGGCAGCATGTATTCCGGCCTCGAAGCCAGGGTGCCATTTGCAGACCACCGGATCATCGAGTATGTGTGGAATGTCCCCTGGGATATGAAAACAAGGGATGGGGTGGTAAAAAGTCTCCTTCGCCAGTCCGGAAGGGGGCTTCTGCCTGATGAGATCCTGTTCCGCAGGAAATCTCCGTATCCCAAAACCTATGATACCAATTACGAGGCGCTTTTAGCCAGACGGGTAGAGGAAATGATAGCTGGCGGTTCCGCTCCGGTTATGGAATTTTTAGACGAAAAGAAACTGGAAAGACTCCTGGCCAGTCCTTCAGATTACGGAAAACCCTGGTACGGACAGCTCATGGCTGGTCCCCAGATGCTTGCCTATATCCTTCAGATCAATTACTGGCTGGAAAAATATCATATCTCTGTGGAGTAACATCAAAGAGGTGCAAAAGTCTCCCAAAAGACCTTTGCACCCCTTTATTAATCCTTTATTCAATCTCTTCCAGGATTCTTCCCATATCTGACGTATCGCCAATGAGTATGGCGCCCGTCAGTTTGCCTTCTACAGAGTAATACACCTTGTAAATCTTTTTATCTCCGTCCTCTTCCCGGCGCACCTCATAGGTTCTTCCAGGGTCCTTGCCGGGGTCGCCCACCGCAAATAAGGAAGTATCCATGCCATTAAATGTGAGAGCTGCTGTCACGGTTTTATAGGAAATTCTTTCTCCGGCGGCATTGGCTCCTGCTGCCTTACCCATCTCCACGGCCTGAGGCCAGATGGCATAATTGATTCCTTCATATTCCGCACAATCCCCGCACGCATATATGCCGGGTACCGTGGTTTCCATGTGCTCATTAACAATTACTGCCCGTCCGGATTTAGCCCCTGCATCTTCTGCCAGAGATACATTGGCCCGGACTCCTGCGGATATGACCACCAGATCTGCAGGCAGAACTGTACCATCCTCAAGGCGGACACCGGTCACCTTCTCTTCCCCTTCTATCTCCCGGGTAACTGCCTGGAATTTCACATCGATCCCCTTTTCCAGTATAATGGATCTTAAAAACTCACCGGCTTCCTCATCTAGCTGGCGCTTCATAAGCTGGTCGCCATGCTCTAATATCGTCACAAAAAGGCCAGTCTTTTTTAATTCCCAGGCTGCCTCCAGCCCCAGCACGCCGCCGCCAATGACCACGGCCCGCTTTGACTCGGAAAGGAGGGAATTAAGCTTCTCTATATCAGAAAGCCGGCGTATGGCGACCACTTCATTTTTTTCACTTCCAGGTATGGGAGGAATGAAGCATTCCGATCCCAATGCATAGATGCATTTGTCGTATTTAAGCCGGATTCCATCATCAAAGGTGACTTCCTTTTCCCTGGTATCGATTTTCTCCGCCTGTTTTCCCGTAAGGTTTAAGATTCGTTTCTCTTCATACCATGCAGGATCATGAAGAAGTAATTCTTCTCTTTCATCCTTTCCCATCACGGATTTCGTCAGCATGGGCCTTGAATAAGGCAGGCAGTCCTCTTTCGTTACCATGACAATGGAACAGGTGGAATTTCTTTCACGAATCGCCTCAGCCGCACTGACACCAGCCGCACCATTACCAAGTATAAGGTATAACTCCTCCGTGTTTTTATGGTAATTCCTTTCTTCCTCCTCATAAGGGACAAAATTTTCCGGTCCTACACCGCATACCGGACAAACCTCATTTCCCTCCTCAAATACGGCACCGCATACCAGGCATTTAACCATTTTCATCTTACCTTCTCCCATGTAAAAATACCCCCTTCTCAAGCTTCTTTTGTAAGTAAAAGCTTTATTTCTGCTTCTATCATAACATAGTTTTTTACGATTTCAAACTTCTTTCCGTTAATAATTCGTAAGCATAGAAAGAAAACCGTAAAGCTGAAAATACGTCTTTTTATGGTAAACTATCTACGTAAGCAAGTTTTGACCCGTTTGAAATGCGGACTGTAAAGAGGAATCAAAATGAAAAAATACACCATTGGTGAAGTTTCCGACCGCTTAGGTCTAAGCCGTGACACCCTTCGCTTTTATGAAAAAAAGGGAATCATACAACCGGAAAAACAAAAAAATGGTTATCGAACCTATACATATGAAGATATTAAAAAACTTTCAAGCATCATGTTTTACCGCAGACTGAACTTCAGTATCGAGGATATCGGCCGTATCCTTTATAAAAGCTCCTTTCCTTCCTACTGCTCCATGATTCAGGAAAAAATTACAGAAGAAAAACAACAGATGGAAAAACACCGGCAATCCCTCATCCATCTGACTCATTTGCAGAAACACTATAAAAACGTAGAAAAATATTTAAACCGTTATGATTTAAGACCCATGCCTCCCCATTACCAGATGCCCGACAATCACTTCATCAATCAAGAAGGTATCTCTGATTTATGCTATATCTGCCAGGAATATGGGATAGCGGTGAACCAGGCGAACCAGATAAACGAATTCTTCATGATCGCTGAGGATACTGCCTCCATTATGAAATTAAAACAGGCATTAAACGGCTATCCTTTACTAAAGCAGGAACGCTGTGTATATACCGTGGTTGCATCAGACAGCCCTGTTTTAGAATCACAGGCCGTTTTAGACGCGGCTGACTGGGCAAGGCAAAAAGGATATTCTCCTCTCGGAATTGCCTACAGCGGGCACTTATTAAGCTGTGCCTTTAAGGATACCGCAAAAGAAAATCAGGAAAAAATGGCAGATACACCTATCAATTACATTGAAGTGTATCTGCCGATTCAGGCATAAAGGCTTTACTGCATGTTCTTTATGCTCTGTCTTTATCCGTATTTTCGTCTATCTGCTTTGGAGCAGGCTTAAATGCCGTACTGTAAATATACGGGACCAGAACCATAGAAACATTTCTGTGCTTTCTCAGCCTCTGAATTATGAAATAAGTGGTCTGGTTATGAAGAATATTGGCAAACCAGCTCTCTTCCATAAAACGGGACATAACCACTGTGATCATTTCTCCCGGAAGCAGATCGGCTTCTTTTTTGCTGATATACTCTTCCACCGGTTCAATAAGCTCACGGTAAGGAGACATGATGACCTCAAGAGGTATATCAATTCCTGTTTCCTTCCATTTTTTATGAAGCTGCTGACTTTGTTTCTCATCTGTAGCTATGTGCAGAGCAACCACATTGGCAGTGATTAAATTTGCATAATTTAATGCTTTCAGCACGGACCGGTTAATTCCTCCAGTCAGTACAATGCAAAGATTGGTGTCATGACTGGTGCTTTTGTGATAATGGGACATAAAGTCGTTTACTACCAACTGCCGGCCGACAAACTGATAGTGAGTTTCTATACGGTGCATAATATAAACAAGAACCGGTATGAGAATGGCAAGCGCCCAGGCGCCTTGTGAAAATTTAGTCATAAATACAATGACTGTTCCAGTAGCCGTCATAATTGCACCAAGGCCGTTTATACACATTTTATACCAATAGCCATTTCCTTTCACACGGATCCATCTGGCCAGCATTCCATACTGGGACAAGGTAAATGACAAGAAAACTCCGATGGCATAAAAGGGGATCAGATAATGGGTTTCTGCCTTAAATACAATCAGCAAAAATGCTACTGCAAAAAAGATGAACATAATTCCATTGGAAAAACTGAGCCTGGTCCCGCGGTGCATGAACTGACGGGGCACAAATCCATCCTCCGCCAGAATCGCCAGCAGCGTAGGCAGACCGTTATATGCAGTATTTGCAGCCAGCAACAATATAAGGGAGGTTGCAAACTGTAGAATATAAAACATTGGCCCTGGTCCAAACACTGCCATGCCGAGCTGGGAGATCACCGTCTTCCCCTCTAATGGAATAATTTTCAAAGAGGTAACCAGCAGCACCGAACCTCCGAGAATGGTGATAATGATCCCTACCAGAATAAAAAGTACACGTTTGGCGTTCCGCTGTGACGGTTCACGAAAGCTTGGAACCGCATTGCTCACGGCTTCCACTCCAGTGAGAGCCGAACATCCGGAAGAAAAGGCCCTGAGCAGCAGGAACAGTGAGATCGTCCCGGCTCCGCCTGCAACAGGCTGAATCGTTTCAGAATAATGGACCGGCGGTAAATTCCCCGTTATCAGCCTTACAAATCCGGTTGTAATAAGTACCAGCATAATTATGATAAACACATAAGTAGGAGCTCCGAAAAGCTTGGAAGACTCCTTCATTCCCCTTAAATTAAGGAGTGTAATGGTACATAGAAAAAGCAGGGCAAACAACAACCGGTAATCTGCAAATTCCGGAAAAGCGGAAATGAGGGCTGCCGTTGCAGCAGAAAGGCTGACTGCTACTGTCATCACATAATCAATAATAAGGGCTGAGGCTGCTACCATAGATGAGCCTCTTCCAATATTTTCAGAAGATACGATATAGGCGCCTCCGCCGTTAGGGTAGTTAGCAATTATCTGCGAATAGGAAAAAGCTAAAACTAAAAACAGCAGTATGATCGGTAATGTAATATATCCAAGGTAATGAACCGCCGACAGTCCCAGAACCGGAGCCAGAACCAGCAGCATTTCTTCAATTGCATACGCCACTGAGGAAACCGCATCACTTGACATAATGGGAACTCCCCAAAGGATCCCCATCTTTTCGCCTTCCAGATCATTGCTTTTCAATGTATTTCCCAACAATATATTTTTTATCTTTCTCTTTGAATGCATATCCGTATGTCCTCTCTGATACATAATCCTCTTTCCTTAATTTTAGTATTGTCATTAAACCTCAATACTATATAAAAATACACCTGATGAATCATAGGCTTAAATTTATGGATTGTCAAGTGAGAATACATCTTTCGGCCGTTAAAAAACGTTACGATTTTAACCGGCTAAAAACAAAAAGCGTTTCTTCCCCGGATGCCATCCGCAGAAGAAACGCTTTTTGCTTTGTATTGCTGTATTTTCATGAATGATTTCTAAATACAGGGAACTGTCTAAGCTCACTGGAAATATTTCACACCGGATTCAAAAATCTTCATATCCTGCTCACCGTAAATGTTCATGGCCACCGATTCGCCGCGTCGTTCGGAATGAGCCATCTTGCCCAGGATCCGCCCGTCAGGGCTTGTAATGCCCTCAACCGCCATGAAAGATCCGTTAGGATTCCAGCACTCATCCATGGTAGGGCATCCCTTGTCATCCACATATTGAGTAGCCACCTGTCCATTGTCAAACAGCCGTTTGATCCATTCCTCACCTGCAACGAACCGTCCTTCTCCATGAGAAGCCGGATTGCAGTAAACACCTCCTAATTCTGCTCCTGAAAGCCACGGTGACTTATTCGTCACCACCTTTGTATAAACCATCTTGGAAACATGGCGGCCAATGGTATTCATCGTCAGCGTAGGGGAATCTTCCCTTTGCTCTGTGATCATTCCTTCCGGCACAAGCCCCAGCTTTATTAAAGCCTGGAAGCCATTGCAGATCCCTAACATGAGGCCATCCCTTTCATTTAACAGCTTCCCGATTTCCTCCTTGATCACCTGATTACGGAATAAGTTGGCAAAGAACTTGGCAGAGCCATCCGGTTCGTCGCCTGCGGAAAATCCCCCGGGAAACATGACGATCTGGGCTCTGGATATTTCCCTGCGGTAGGCTTCCACCGATTCCCTGATATCCTGGGCCGTTAAATTCCGAAACACCTTTGTCACCACATTGGCACCTGCTCTTTTAAAGGCCCTTTCACTGTCGTATTCACAGTTTGTACCAGGAAACACCGGAATAAATACATTAGGCTTTGCTACCTTATTCCTGCAGACATAAATATCCCTGGTATCATAAATCCGCTCTGAAACAGGAGTCTCTTCTACCCCTGACACCGTGGGGAACACATCTTCAAGTGGTTTAGTCCATGCGTTCAGCGCCTCATCTATGGCGATGGCTGTGCCGCTGTATTCAAACACGCCCCCATCAGTGACTTCACCGATGACAGCATAGGAGACAGTCAGTTCCTCAAGCTTTTCTTCCGGAACTTCACATACCACATCTCCCCAGCCGGCCTTAAAGAATTCACCTGGGTCTACGTTATTACTGATTCTTATGCCCATCCGGTTTCCAAAGGCCATCTTGCTGACCGCCTCACAGATCCCGTGGCTCTCTACGGCATAGGCAGTTAGGATGCGTCCTGCGCAGATATCTTCAAACAACGCTTCATAGCCTTTCATGACCTGGCTATATACCGGAAGATCATAGGAATCCTTTTCAATCCGGAATACCACGATCTTGCTTCCCGCCTTCTTAAATTCCGGCGTAATGACATGCTTCCCTTCTGCAACATCCACAGCAAAGGAAACTAGAGTGGGCGGCACGTCAATGTCACGAAAGGTGCCTGACATGCTGTCTTTTCCTCCGATGGAAGGAAGCCCAAATCCAATCTGGGCGCTGTATGCCCCAAGGAGGGCGGAAAAGGGCTGGCTCCACCGCGCCGGATCCTCTGTCATCCTGCGAAAATATTCCTGGAAGGTAAAGCGTATTTTTCTGTAATCGCCGCCTGATGCCACGATTTTGGCAACAGAGGACAATACTGCATATACTGCGCCGTGATAGGGACTCCAGCTTGACAGATAAGGATCAAAGCCGCAGCTCATCATGGTTACGGTATCCGTCTTTCCATAAAGCACCGGAAGCTTTGCCACCATGGTCTGAGTCTCTGTCAGCTGGTACCTGCCTCCATAGGGCATGAACACGCTTCCCGCCCCTATGGAACCGTCAAACATTTCCACAAGACCTTTCTGAGAGCAGACATTTAAGTCAGAAAGCAGCTTCAGCCATGCCTCCCGGACATCTGCGATCTCCTGTCTCATAAATGTGCCTGGTTCTCTGTCAGGGACTTCCACAACAACCGAGGCTTCCTGATGAGCTCCATTGGTATCCAGGAAAGCCCGGCTGATGTCTACGATGGTCTTTCCTCTCCAATTCATCACAAGCCTTGGCTCTGACCTTACCTCTGCCACTACTACTGCCTCTAAGTTTTCCTCTGCCGCATAGGCCAGGAACTGATCTGCATCTTTTGGATCAACCACAACCGCCATGCGTTCCTGAGACTCAGAGATGGCAATCTCCGTACCATCCAGTCCTGCGTATTTCTTCGGAACCTTATCTAAATCGATCATCAGGCCGTCTGCCAGTTCTCCTATGGCAACCGACACACCTCCCGCACCAAAATCATTGCATTTCTTAATAAGCCTGCTCACTTCTTCTCTTCGGAACAAACGCTGTATCTTACGTTCTGTTGGCGCGTTCCCCTTCTGGACCTCTGCTCCGCAAGTCTCAATGGAGGCTTCCGTATGCACCTTGGAGGAGCCGGTGGCTCCGCCGCAGCCGTCCCTTCCGGTACGGCCCCCAAGGAGAATGATCAAATCTCCCGGATCTGAAGTCTCCCGGATGACACTTTTTCTTGGGGCAGCACCTATGACGGCGCCTATTTCCATTCTCTTTGCCACATAATCCGGATGGTAAATCTCCTTTACATATCCGGTTGCCAGTCCGATCTGGTTTCCGTAGGAGCTGTAGCCGTCTGCAGCTCCTGTCACGATCTTTCTCTGAGGAAGTTTTCCCTTTAATGTTTCGCTCAATGGCTTAGTTGGGTCAGCTGCTCCTGTTACCCGCATAGCCTGATATACGTAAGTACGGCCGGAAAGGGGGTCACGGATCGCTCCTCCAAGGCAGGTTGCCGCACCGCCAAAGGGCTCGATCTCCGTAGGGTGGTTGTGGGTTTCATTTTTGAAATTCACCAGCCATTCCTCTTCTATACCGTCAATCAGGACCGGGACCACGATGCTGCAGGCGTTGATCTCATCGGATACTTCCAAATCCTCCACTTTTCCCTCCATGCGAAGTTTCTTCATTGCCAGAAGAGCCAGATCCATAAGGCACACAAACTTACCGTCTTTTCCATTTAAAACTACCTCCCGGTCTGCCAGGTACTGTCTGTAGGTATCCTCAATGGGTTTGCGGTAATCTCCCGAACGAAATGTCACATCCCTTAATTCCGTCTGGAAAGTAGTGTGGCGGCAGTGATCCGACCAATAGGTATCAAGGACCCTTATCTCTGTCATTGACGGGTCTCTTTGTTCTTCCTCTTTATAGTAATTCCGGATATGAAGAAAATCCTTAAAGGTCATTGCCAGATTTAAGGAATCATATAGTTCCATTAATGCATCTTCTGCAAGATCCGTGAAACCATCAAACATAATCACATCCAAAGGAGTATCAAACATTGCGGCAAGCGTCTCCGGCTTTCGTTCCTCTGCTTCTCTGGAATCCACGGGGTTGATGCAGTAGGATTTGATGTCGGCAATCTGGGCATCTGTAAGTACGCCGGAAATCACATAGGTGGTTGCGGACCGGATCACAGGCTCTTCATCTTCTTTTAACAGCTTGACGCACTGCTCTGCGGAATCAGCCCGCTGGTCAAACTGGCCCGGTAAGTACTCTACGGTAAAAAA
>DEYX01000141.1:20854-25739 GCA_002365025.1 Hungatella sp. UBA3147
TTCTTCTTTTGGGAAAGTCTCTTCATAAACCTCATCCACGGGAGGCTCTGAAAATACAGCGGTAAGAGCCAATCCATAGACTTCGTCGGACAGAGCCTCCACATCATAGCGGATCAGCACCCTCACACCGGTCACCGTATTGATACCAAGATAGCCTGCGACTTCTTCTCTTAATTCCATCGCCTTAACGGCATAGGCCGTTTTTTTCTCAACATACACTCTTCTTACACTCATATTTTCCTCCTTACAAAAACTCCCCATGATTTATCAGGACAGGATTTTCCCTGTTATTCTCGTGTATTAATCATACCACAAGTTATATAGATTAGAGAAATTAATATATCTTATGTTATTAATCAGTATAGTTAATATAATTGATGCCATCAGCAGAAGAAAAACATTAGCCTGACTTATGTTTCATCTGGTCTCCTTCTATTTCGACACAATTTGACAAAATTCGACATTTTTTATAAAAATACTTGAAAATTTAAAAAATTTGAACTATAGTAATAAAAGATTTTTTTTAATAAAGGAGTGCTAGATTTATGGATCTTCATCAGCAATTAAAGGACTTATCCCAAAAATATTCATTTGAAAACGCCTGCTTAAAGAAAGAGGAACAAAGTCCCTATCTGGAGGTATGCCTGCAGCTTCAAGAAGAACACATTGAAAAGTTCATTGAAAAGGCCGGGCAGCTTAACTCCATTGTGGAATCATGTGCCAACATGGTCAGCATCTTTGACGATTCCGCTCCAATGGAGGTACTTATGCAGACCTCCCTACGCTGTGCTGGAAGGGATATGCTTTATATCCGCACCACCCCTTCCATGGTGAAAATCCTCATAGAAACACTATTTGATTAAGTACTGGTTCAAGAGAAGCAAGGAAGCCAAAAGGCTCCCTTGCTTCTTCTATTCTTCCCCTCTTTAAAAGGGGCTTTTTTTATTGCTCCATGTGGGAAGTATCGTTCATCTCCAGCAGCATGAAATCTTCCGTCAGCGGACTGTAATTAACCGTAGTAATGCTTGCATTTTCTACAATAATGCTTTCCACCTCCGGATGATTTTGCATCATATAGGAGACAAGATAGGCGATGGTGGCGCCGTGGGATACAATAGCAACATCCTCTCTGCCGCCAGTGACTCTTAATATTTCCTTCACCGCCCACACACAGCGGTTTAAAACCTGGTCCTGGTTTTCCCCTCCTGGAGGAGACGCTTCATCAGGACATAAAGCCCACCGCTTGTATTCCTCTGGATACGCTTCCATGATCTCATCCCACGTCATGCCTTCCCATTTTCCAAATTCCACTTCAATAAGCTGGGGCATGGAACATATTTCCACCTTTTGTCTGCTTCTGATTTTTTCGGCCGTTTCCATGGCACGGGTTAAGGTACTGGAAAAGATCCTTAAAACCGGGCGTGAATCCATACCCTTTGCCAGCAGTTCCGCCTGCCTTCGGCCCGTTTCATTAAGAGGAATATCGTGGCTCCCCTGGATTTTACCCTGGATGTTCCAGTCTGTCTGTCCATGGCGTATCAGATATATCTTCATCTCATCTCTCCCAGTCTCTTATTCTTCGTAATCGTAATCATCAGCCTCTTCATCCCCTGTGATCTCGATGCCCTCCACTTCTGCCAGGGCTTCTAAATCCATAGTTTCCGCATTCATGCTCATGGCATCCATAGCAATCTTCATAATTCCCTTTATTTCTTCCACGGTCATCTTCATCTTGTCTGCCAGCTCTTCTACCGTTGCCTCCCTTCCCAGTTCCCCTGCAAGAAGCTGGGATATCTTCTGAAGCACATTCACCCGGGCAGCCAGCTCTTCTCCTGTCTGCTTTGCAGACTGCTGTTCCTCCACAGCTGCATCAAGGGCTTCCTTTATTCTCTGGTTTTTAAAGCTGTCAAACTCCGGTCTGTCTTCTGAATTAACATACTCCTCCACAGCCATCATGAGAGCCATATTGGCTTCCTGGACCAGATCTGTCATAAGAACGCCCCTGCCGTCATATTCCCTGGCATATTCCAGGGCAGCCCGTAAGTTTCCTTCTATAAGCCTTTTTTTCGCTTCTTTCCTGCCCTGCACTGCTTCCTTTAAAAGGTCTTCCTGCTCCCCCATGGTACAGGGAGGGATATGTCCCATCTCATCCAGATACATCTGGTAAAAATCATCATGCATACTCTTATACCGCTCCTTCTCTTTTTCAAATCCTGGCTCCTGTGCCCGTACTATACAGCACCCCAGGAAATTTGTCAAACGCCTTTACAAACCAATCAGATCCATGATAGAATATCCATATGTTTATAAGGAGGACTAATAATGGATATTAATTATGAACTTTATAAAGTCTTTTACCACGTTGCAACCACCTTAAGCTTCTCGGAGGCATCCAAACAGCTTTTCATCTCCCAGTCGGCAGTCAGCCAGTCCATCAAGGTGCTGGAGAAAAAGCTGAACCAGACCCTTTTCGTCCGGAGCACGAAAAAGGTGCAGCTTACTCCGGAAGGAGACATCCTCCTAAAGCACATAGAACCAGCCATTAATCTGATTCAAAAGGGAGAAAACCAGCTGCTGGAGGCCAATACCTTAAACGGCGGCCAGCTGCGGATCGGTGCCAGCGACACCATATGCCGCTACTACCTTGTTCCATATTTAAATAAATTTCATAAAACCTACCCCAATGTACACATCAAGGTTACTAACCAGACTTCCATTGAATGCGCTCATCTTCTGGAAAGCGGGCAGGTGGATTTTATCATTACCAATTATCCCAACTCAGGGCTTTTAAGTTCCCAGAATACCAGGGTCATCAACGAATTCGCCGATGTATTTGTCGCCAATCAGGAATATTTTCCTTTGAAGGGACAGACCGTAAGCCTTGGGACTCTCCAGACCTATCCTATTCTGATGCTGGAAAGAAAAAGTACGACCAGTGAGTTCCTTCATCACATGTTCCAAAAGGAGCAGCTTGATCTGGTCCCTGAGATTGAACTGAGCAGCAACGATCTTTTAATCGACTTAGCCCGCATCGGCCTGGGGATCGCATTTGTTCCAGACTTCTGCATTCCTGAGAATGACAAGGACTTATTCCAGGTAAAGCTTTCGGAAAAGCTTCCTACCCGTCAGATGGTCGTAGCTTATAATGAAAACTTGCCTGTTTCCCAGGCTTCCAAACAGTTTATGGATATGCTTTAACCGGTAATGGCTGACTTTCCGCTGCCGCCCCCTTTAGGGCGGCAGCTTTTACTTTCGCCCAGCCCAAAAGTTCCGGACCACTTCATTCACATTTTTTAGCTTCACTTCATAATACCCGTCCCATTCCCTTGGAAACAGGGACTGATAGTCTGGTTTTATAAAACGCTCATCAAGCAATGCGATAACTCCCTCATCCCGGACGGTGCGGATTACCCTTCCTGCTGCCTGCATGACCTTATTCATCCCCGGATACTGGTAAGCATAATCAAATCCGTTCTGCTCCCTGGAATCGAAATAACCCTTTAAGATTTCCTGCTCCGTACAGACCATAGGAAGTCCGGTGCCAACGATGATGGCTCCAATCAAACGCCCTTCCTTTAAATCAATTCCTTCCGAAAATACGCCGCCCATAACGCAAAGGGCCACAAAAGAATCCTTTCGGTCCTCTGAAAATTCCTTTAAAAACTCCTCCCTCTCCTGTTCGCTCATGTGAGATGCCTGGGACATGTAAGCAAACTCCTGTTCCAGTCCTTCTGTTTCCTCAAGAATCACCACTACTGCTTTTAAATACTGGTATGACGGCAGAAACACCATATAGTTTCCTTTTCGGGCTGAAACGATTTTTCGCATATAATCCACTACCTTCTGGTATTCCCGGCGGTTTCTTCTGGTATAGCGGCTGCTGACATCAGAAGCAACAAGGAGTAAACGTTTCTCCTGATCAAAGGGAGACTGGGCATATACTGCATATTCTTCCTGGTCACCGCTTAGAAGTTCCTTATAATACCGCACCGGGAGCAATGTGGCAGAAAAGAACACGGTACTGTTTCCCTTGTCCAGACATTCTTTTAAGTTTTTCGCTGGATTTACGCAAAACAGCCTGAGCATAAAACGTCCGTCAGACAAAAGCTCTGTATAGATCCGGTAATTCTCATCCAGACGGTCATAGATATTTATAAGATCCCGCAGTTTAAAATAGAAATCCAGAACCAGGTCCCGGTCTTTAAATTCCTCACCGGTTTCCATAAACTTCTCCATTTCCCCGAAAAGGGTCATGACACCGGTCATAAAAAAACGGATGTCTTCCAGGATCTGAAACTCCTCGCATTCCCGTTTCATTTCCAGAAGCTCTTTGTTGCATCGCTCAAGCATCCGGACAAGCTTTGGGTTCATGGATTTCAAAATCTTTTTAATAAGAAGAAAGTCCTCCTTATAGACCGTTGCGCTGTACATTTCCCTGGCTCTTGGAACAAGGTTATGAGCCTCGTCTGTCAAAAACAGGTAATCTCCTGTGATGCCTTCGGAAAAATACCGTTTTAATCGGACATTAGGGTCGAATACGTAATTATAATCACAGATAATGGAATCCACCCAGTTGCTGATATCCAGGCAGAATTCAAATGGGCATACCTTGTATTCCTCTGCATAGCGAAGTACTGTTTCCCTGCTGATTCCGGCCTCTTTGTGGATAATATCATAAACTGCATCTCCTACCCGGTCAAAATGGCCCTTAGCATAAGGACAGGCATCCGGGTTGCATTCCGGTTTTTCAAGGAAGCACAGTTTTTCCTTTGCCGTAATAGTCACTGAGTTTAAATAAAGCCCATGCTCCCGCAAGATATCAAAAGCTTCTTCCGCAACGCCTCTGGTTATAGTTTTTGCGGTCAGATAAAACAATTTATCTCCA
>DEYX01000140.1:0-2377 GCA_002365025.1 Hungatella sp. UBA3147
ATCGGTGAGGAAGAAGTGGAAGAAGAATATTAAGATGCCGGGCTTTTGCTTATCCGGCTAGAAAGTGGAAACATAAAGCTATGAGCAAAGGGAAAGTAGTAGTAGGAATGTCTGGAGGTGTGGATTCTTCTGTGGCGGCGTGGCTCCTGAAAGAACAGGGGTATGAAGTCATCGGTGTTACCATGCAGATATGGCAGGATGAGGATACCGGGACCCAGGAGGAAAACGGAGGCTGCTGCGGCTTAAGCGCCGTGGACGATGCCAGACGGGTGGCCTGGGACCTGGGGATTCCTTATTATGTCATGAATTTTAAAGAAGAATTCAAATCCCAGGTCATTGATTATTTTGTAGGAGAATACCAGAAGGGGCGTACACCCAATCCCTGCATTGCCTGCAACCGTTATGTCAAGTGGGAGTCTCTTTTAAAGCGAAGCCTGGATATTGGGGCGGATTATATTGCCACAGGCCATTATGCCCAGATCGATAAGCTCCCAAGCGGAAGGTATGCATTAAAGAAGTCCGTGACAGCGGCAAAGGACCAGACGTATGCCCTTTACAATCTGACGCAGAACCAGCTGGCCCATACCTTAATGCCGGTAGGAGCTTATTCCAAAGACCAGATCCGTGAGATCGCGGATAGGATCAACTTAATGGTAGCCCATAAGCCGGACAGTCAGGAGATCTGCTTTATTCCGGATAATGATTATGCAGGTTTCATTGAAGAAAGTGCAGGGGAAAAAGCGCCGGAGGGGAACTTTGTGGATCTTTCCGGCCAGGTGATCGGCAGACACAAGGGAATTACCCATTACACCGTAGGCCAGAGAAAAGGGCTTAACTTATCCATGGGCCACCCGGTTTTTGTGGTGGAGATACGGCCTGAAACCAATGAAGTAGTAATCGGAACAGGTGATGATGTTTATGACCATACCCTGCGGGCCAACCATATTAACTGGATGGCAGTTCCCGGACTTCATGGAGAAAGCATGCGGGTATCGGCAAAGATCCGCTACAGCCATAAGGGTGCCATGTGCACCATACAGGAAGTGGAGGATGGAGTGGTGGAATGCAAGTTTGACGAACCTCAGCGTGCCATCACTCCTGGGCAGGCCGTGGTATTCTATGATGGAGACTATGTTGTCGGAGGAGGAACCATACTTTGAGAAATGTAAGAAAAGGCCGCGGTTGGCTGTTATTGGCCTCTATCCTTCTTTGCACATTTATGCTAGCAGGCTGCGCCAGGAAATATGAAGCAGTAAAAGCACCTGCTCTGGAAGAAGCCCAGGGCGGTTTAGGCCAGGAGGAGGGAGAGGAAACGGCTCCCGTGTCCATTGCAGAGGATAAAACCGGAGAAACTGAGACCGGAAAATCAGCGGAGACAAGCTCCCATGAAGCTACTGTAACCATGGAGACTGCTCCTTCTTTTGAGGCGGCCGATGAGACTGTTTATGTCACCGGATCCCAGGTAAATATAAGAAAGTTTCCTTCTGCTGACGGAGAGATTCTGGACAAACTTGATAAGGGTGCTGTCCTTAAACGGACCGGATCCAGCGAGAGCTGGAGCCGGGTAGTTTATAAGGACAAGGAATGCTATATTTCCTCCCGGTACGTGTCAAAAGACAAGCCGGTACAGGAGACGGCGAGTGCCGCTCCTTCTGTTTCCGGAAACGGGACAGGGAAGATCATTGCCATAGACGCAGGCCATCAGGCAAAGGGCAATTCCGAAAAGGAGCCCATCGGGTCAGGCTCTTCTGAGATGAAGGCAAAGGTGGCTTCCGGAACTCAGGGAACGGCAACCGGTATCCCGGAATACCAGCTCACTCTTGCGGTTTCTTTAAAACTAAAGCAGGAGCTTATAAACAGGGGCTATCAGGTTTATATGATCCGGGAAACCCATGATGTAAACATCAGCAATGCAGAACGTGCCCAGATGGCGGATAAAAGCGGAGCAGATATCTTCGTTCGGGTCCATGCCAATTCCTTAAACGACAGCAGTGTCCAGGGGGCACTTACCATGTGCCAAACGGCTAAGAATCCTTACAACGGAAACTTATACAGCAAGAGCCAGGCTCTTTCCAATGCCGTTGTGAATGGAATCTGCAATCAGACCGGATTTAAGAACCGGGGAGTGCAGGAGACGGATTCCATGAGCGGCATCAACTGGTGTAATATACCGGTTACCATTGTGGAAATGGGATTCATGAGCAATGCGGACGAAGATAAAAAGATGGCTACCGAGGAATACCGCGATAAGATCGTAAAAGGGATTGCCGACGGAATCGATGCATATTATAAATAAAATCAAAGAAGAACAGTTGTTTTGAGCCTGACTCAAAGCCTGTTCTTTTTTGCATTTGACAGACTAGGCATAAATGAAAAA
>DEYX01000140.1:2451-6215 GCA_002365025.1 Hungatella sp. UBA3147
AATGAAAAAGAAATGGCATACATTTTCCTGAAATGCGGCTGAGTAACAAGGAGAATGGAAGCATGGCAGATTATGGACTGGCGATGGCAGGTGGCGGAACCAGGGGAGCAGCTCATGTGGGAGTATTATCGGCGCTGGAAGAAGCAGGACTTCTTCCTGACAGGGTAGCAGGGGCCAGTGCCGGAAGCATTGCCGCAGGGCTTTATGCAGCAGGCATGACAATCGGAGATATGAGGGAAATGGTGCGGTGGCTGATAAAACATGGCAGAAGCCTGATTGATCCGGATATTTTAGGAATTGCCCTATTTCTTCCCCAGTTCCTGATGGGAAGGGAGACAACGCTTCAAGGGCTCATAAAAGGGAACCGGCTTCAGCGCTTTCTCTGTGATTTAACGGATGGGATGGAGATACAGGGTAACTGCTGCAAAGGCCTGCTGGTTCCGGCTGTGGATATTAACAGCGGGGATACGGTAGCCTTTACGAACATGTTTGCAGAAGAAATTCCCATTTCTGCATTAAGACAGGAGCACGTGAAATGGGAGCGGAGCGGACTTCTTTGCGATATCATGATGTCAAGTTCCTCAGTTCCTGCCGTATTCCGGCCAAGGCAGATGAACGGCTTTCTGTTAGTGGATGGGGGTGTGACGAACAATCTTCCTGTAGACCTTTTGATCGCGGCAGGGGAAACAAGAGTCATTGCGGTGGACATTGGAGAAGAATATGAAATGCCTCACGATTATTCCATCATTGAGACTGCATTCCATTCCTTTTCCATTATGAGCAGGGAGCTTAAGGACTGCCGTTCCAGAGGTGAGATCCTTCTGTTAAAGCCGCCCATGCCAAAAGGTGCGGGACTTTTGACCTTTGAATGCATGGAAGAGTGTATGGAAAATGGCTACCTTTACACAAAAAAAATGATCCCAAGGATCAGGCGGGTACTGGAAATGAGATAGGATTTATAGTATTCTATAAAAACAGATTGCGATGAGGAGGAAGAGAAATGGAATTGACATTCAGATGCGCCGAAAGAAAAGATACGGCTCTAATATTGAAATTTATTAAAGAACTTGCAGAATACGAAAAGATGCTTGATGAGGTGGTGGCCACAGAGGAACTGCTGGAAGACTGGATTTTTAACAGGCAGAAAGCGGAGGTGATCTTTGCCCTGGCTGACGGGAAAGAGGTTGGATTCGCATTGTTCTTCCATAATTTTTCCACATTTTTAGGGAGAGCCGGAATCTATCTGGAAGATTTGTACGTAAATACAGAGTACAGAGGCTGTGGAATTGGAAAGGCGTTATTAAAGAAGCTGGGGGAGATCACGGTGGAACGTGGCTGCGGCAGGCTGGAATGGTGGTGCCTGGATTGGAACAAACCCAGCATTGATTTTTACCGTTCCATGGGAGCGGAGCCCATGGAGGACTGGACGGTTTATAGGATAGCAGGCAATGCTTTAAAAGAGCTGGCGGACTAACTTTAAATATTTGCTCATAGCCTAAAAAAGGACGTACACAAAACAAGTTACTGTGTACGTCCTTTTCTTACTTATTTATTTGTTTTTTCAATTTCCTGCATCTTCATCGCACGAACCTTTAACGGAAGTCCGAAAAGAGTGATGAAGCCATCTGCGTCGTGGTGGTCATATAAGTCTCCTGTTGTAAAGGAAGCCAGGGACTCGCTGTACAGGGAATAAGGAGAAGTGGTTCCGGCTTTAATGATATTACCCTTATAAAGCTTCAGCTTTACTTCTCCGGTCACATACTTCTGTGTGGATTCCACAAATGCCTGAACTGCTTCACGCAGGGGTGTAAACCATTTTCCTTCATAAACAATCTGCGCAAATTTATTGCCCATATCTTTTTTCACTTCCATCGTAGCACGGTCTAAGACCAATTCCTCTAATTGCTGATGAGCCTCAAGAAGAATGGTTCCGCCGGGAGTTTCATAAACACCGCGGGATTTCATTCCCACAACCCGGTTTTCCACGATATCCACGATGCCGACACCGTGCTTGCCGCCCAGTTCGTTTAACTTGGTAATGATATCAGAAACTTTCATCTTTTCCCCATTGACGCTGGTAGGAATACCTTTTTCAAAGGTCATGGTCACATATTCCCCCTCATTCGGAGCCTTTTCAGGAGATACCCCCAGTACTAATAAATGGTCGTAGTTAGGTTCGTTTGCCGGATCTTCAAGCTCCAGGCCTTCATGGCTGATGTGCCATAAGTTACGGTCACGGCTGTAGCTGTTGTCAGCAGAGAAAGGAAGGTCGATTCCGTGCTGCTTGCAGTATTCAATCTCATCCTCGCGGGACTGCATGGTCCATACATCGGTCATACGCCATGGAGCAATGATTTTTAAATCTGGAGCCAGAGCCTTGATTCCCAGCTCAAAACGGATCTGGTCGTTTCCTTTACCCGTAGCGCCGTGGCATATGGCGGTAGCGCCTTCTTTCCTTGCGATTTCCACCAGCCTCTTTGCAATGGCCGGACGTGCCATGGATGTTCCTAATAAGTATTTGTTTTCATAAACCGCATTTGCCTGCACACATGGAATGATGTAATTGTCGCAGAAGTCATCAACCAGATTTTCAACATATAATTTGGTAGCACCGGATAATTTTGCTCGTTCCTCTAAACCGTCTAATTCATTTCCCTGACCGCAGTCGATGCAGCAGCAGATTACCTCATAATCAAAATTTTCCTTAAGCCACGGAATAATGGCTGTGGTATCAAGACCGCCGGAATAGGCTAAAATAACTTTCTCTTTCATTTATAGATCCTCCTCGATTTTCATTGGATTTTTTTCATTGAACTTTCATAAATATACACCTAAACCATGAAAAATGCAAGGGTAAAATAAAAAATATAAAAAAAACTTGCATATTATACGCTATCAATGTATAATTATAAACTATCAGTTATAGAAAAATCTGGAAAGGCGTTCTTTTTAACGGAAAAGCCTGTATAAATAAGGTATAAAATGTCAGAAACCGGCAGAAATAAAAAACAGATGCCCTATGAAAAAATATAAGGAGAGATGAATATGATTAAGGCAGGAATAATAGGATCCACCGGATATGCAGGCGGTGAGCTTGCAAGACTTTTGCTACAGAGAGACGATATAGAAATCCTATGGTACGGATCAAAAAGCTATGTAGATCAGAAATACGCTTCTATTTACCAAAACATGTTTCAGATTGTGGACGATTCCTGCCGGGATGATAATGTGAAGGCTCTGGCTGAAATCGCAGATGTAATTTTTACGGCGACGCCTCAGGGTTTTTGCGCATCTCTTATGAATGAGGAGATTTTAAGTAAGACAAAGGTGATTGATTTAAGCGCAGATTACCGGATCAAGGATGTGGCAGTCTATGAAGAATGGTATAAGATGGAGCACAAGACACCTCAGTTTATAAAGGAAGCAGTATACGGACTACCGGAAATCAACCGGGAGAAAATTAAGAATGCCAGACTCATCGCCAATCCAGGCTGTTATCCTACCTGCTCTACTCTATCCATTTATCCTCTGGTAAAGGAAGGGCTCATTGACCCCAGCACAATCATCATTGATGCCAAATCAGGAACCTCCGGTGCCGGAAGAGGAGCCAAGGTGGATAACTTATACTGTGAGGTCAATGAAAACATAAAGGCTTACGGCGTAGGCGTTCACAGACACACTCCGGAAATCGAGGAGCAGTTATCCTATGGGGCGGGCCGTCCGGTCACCATTAGCTTTACCCCCCATCTGGTGCCCATGAACCG